>JBCAWW010001056.1:0-2315 GCA_038534415.1 Bacteroidota bacterium
GGACTAGAAAACCCTAGCCAATCCGAGGCCTTTAATGAAAAGGAACGTTTGGGGCTTGCCTATGCCTATAAGCTCAGTCGTTCTCCGCAGGAGTTAAGCAAAAATAGTATCACTGCTTTGCAGAACGCTGGATTTTTGGACGGAGAAATTGTAGAATTGAATCAGGTGGTTAGCTATTTTAACTATGCCAATCGTACCGTTTTGGGGCTAGGAGTTTCGATTGAGGGTGATATCATCGGATTATCTCCTAGCGACATTACTGATAGTGAAAACTGGTCTCACAATTATGGGACATCAAAATAATCAACAAAAGATCATGAAAAGGACACTCTTACCGCTATGGACATTACTGATTATCGCTGGGCTTTTGATTGTAATATTGCCCGCTTGTGGAGAAGTTAGCGCAGGCGAAAAAACGGAAATTGCAGGGGCAGACCTACCGAGTTTAGAAGGAAAAAAAATATTGATGGTTTATGGCGGTTGGAAAGGTCATAAACCCAAAGAGTACACTAAAATGGTCGCAAAGTGGCTGGAAGAAGCGGGCGCCGAAGTGCTAATTTCTGATTCGCTAGGCGTCTATAAAGATTCGGTCTTGATGAGTACGATTGATGTGGTTGTTCCCTCTTGGACTATGGGTCAGATTAGCAAGGGGGCCTCAGCTGGTTTATTGAAAACGATCAAAAATGGCACTGGCATAGCGGGCTGCCATGGTGGCATGGGGGATTCATTTCGCAATAATACCGAATACCAATATATGGTTGGCGGTCAATGGGTATCACATCCAGGTGGCCAAATTCAATATAAAGTGAATATCACAGACCAAGCAGACCCAGTAGTAGCTGGATTGCAGGATTTTAGTCTCAAGACCGAGCAATACTATATGCTCGTGGATCCCAATGTAAAGGTTTTGGCCTCTACTCGCTTTAGCGGAGAGCATCATAGCTGGATAGAGGGAGCTGTTTTGCCTGTGGTATGGAAGAAGTATTATGGCGAAGGGCGAGTGTTTTATCTCTCCTTAGGCCATTCTACCGATGTTTTTGATGTGCCGGAAGCGAAGGAGATTCTAATGCGGGGTATTCGCTGGGCCAGTGGGAGCAAATATTTGCCTAAGGAGAGCTGGGTAAGTCCTGTTTACGCTCAATAAATCAACCATAGAAAACACAAGCATATGAAAAATCAGTACAGCATTTTTATGCTCATAAGCTGCTTATTTATTGGATTTCTAAGCGGCTGCGGAGAAGAGGGAGATAGTAGCGATTCCTTTTTTGGATTTGATGAGTTTGAAAGTGGGGAACTTGCCGAGGATACCCCAAATGGAAAAGCGTTGTTGAGGGCATCTTTGAATAATTATGTCCTCTCTGGTGAAATGAAAAACTGGTACAAAAATGGGCAATTACAGCTAAGGCAAAGCTTTGTTGATGGACATGCTTTTGGCGATTATGAAACTTGGTACTCCAATGGTCAAAGGCGCTTTTATGGTAGTTATGCAAGCGGTAAATATCGGACTTGGCATGCCAATGGAGCCCTGAGTTTAGTGACGGATAGCTTGACAGCGGAGGCAGAGCCTGCGATGCTAGAATGGAACGAGCAAGGAGAAATCATCAGGGAAAGCCTAAAAAACGAAAAAGGGGAAGTGTATAAGCAGCGGCTTTATTACCCTGGTGTTAAGCTCGGGGCGGAAGGCGCTCTCGAGGCAGGGCAAAAAAGGGGTATTTGGCGCTATTACGATCAATCTGGGAAGCTGCTCCATGAGCTAGACCATGAGGGAGGCAAGCAGTTGTCAAACAAGCCCCTACCCAAGATGGGCTTGGCAGGACTCGTAGATGCAGATGATATGGGTCTAGAAGATATTAAATTCGAGCCTGAGCCACTCAATATGGCAGCCATTGAAAAAAAGATAGCCTACCCCATGGTCGCGCTCGATGCCGAAATTGAGGGCCAAGTGAATTGCCGACTGACGATCACTCGAAGCGGAGAAGCAGTCAACTACCAGATTATCTCTTCCCCCCACCCGATCCTTTCTAGTGCGGTGATCGCGAGAGTATTACAAATTCGCTTTAAGCCATTAAAAGGGAAAAATACCTTCAAAATCTATCAAGTCAACATTCCCTTTAATTTTGCTTTGGTAGATTAAAAGGACATTATTAGTATCGAATATTATCCACTTCGTATTTTGTTTGATCCCCTCTAAACAGGATTGAACCGGTTTTAGGGCTCAAAATCTCTGCTTTACCTCCTACGAGCTTGTAGAGGGACCAATGGATTTGAGTTCTGGCTTTATTTTTGAAGAACCACCATAGGATAAGTCTTTTTAT
>JBCAWW010001057.1:0-2312 GCA_038534415.1 Bacteroidota bacterium
TTTCTCAATGATTCCTAAAACAGGCTCTCCAGTGTTGATGACTGCCAAATCATCTTGATGATATTGTGCGGCTAATGAGGGATGTATGTGAATCGCATTGCAACCGATTAATTCTTTGACTGTCATACCCATCGACTGGGCAGCCATTGCATTGCAGTTGATGATATTATTTTTATCGTCTTTGTGATAAAAAATCACAGGGAGCGCATCAAATATAAAACGCTGGGTTTGATATTGGGCTTCTCGCTTTTCTCTTGCATCCACTTCTGCGGAAATATCTTCGATCATCGTGATCGTATATTCAATTTCCTTTTGGTGGTTGCGAACGATCCGTTCGGTGGTTTTGCTCCAAAAAAAGCTGCCATCAGCTTTTAAATAGCGTCTTTTGCCTTCGCTATGGTCCTCTTCGCCTTTGATTTGACTAAGAAACTGAGTGCGATGAACCTTGCGGTCAAACTTATGGGTTAGGCTAAAGACGTCTTTTTCATATAGCTCTATCTCCCGCCAGCCAAGTTTTTGGCAAATTGATGAGTTGGCGAGTAAAATTTCTCCTGCGGGAGAACTCAATATGATACCTAGAGGAGAGTGATCGAAGACTTGTTGAAACAAGCCATTTGGGGTCATTGATAAGCTGGGTTCCTCATCACTCGCTAACTTCCAGTCTCCTAATAAAACTTCAGATTGATGTGGCTTGGCCTGATAAAGGGCCATTTGATCTTCAGGATCCCCGATGAGTTTTAATAGTACTTCGACCGGATATGGCGAGCCAGTTTTGGGAAGGTGGAGACCAAGCCATTTCACTTCATGCTCAGAATTTAGACGTAGCCATATCTTTTGCCATTGACTAGGAGTCAAGTCAAACTGAAAGCTTAAAATATTTAAGCCTCTCATGGGAGCCGCCGCAGGAAGCAGTCTTTGTTCCATAGCGGCATTTGCCAGATGAATTTTGCCTGTAAAATCTACGCAGCAAACTTCATCGGTAATCTGAGTGAAGGCCAAGTGAGCAAGAGTGGAAACATGTGAGATTTCCATTCGGGAGTGTTATCCAAGGTGAAGCAAAAAGGGTAGTCTGATTCGGCCAAGAATAACTTAATATACATTAATATTTCTTTATACAAAAATAATTACGCAGTGGAATTATTTGAGATTTTTGGTTTGGATGAAAATGTGGTTATTACGCCCTTTATCGTCGGAACAGCTGATTTTTACCTTGCCTGGTGGGAGTTGCTTAAAGAGGGATTCGTTCGGCGAAGCCGCACTAATAAAGCGATCATTGATATACCAGTATACCGTATGAACCTCCGGGCCTGCTTGGCAACTTAGCATGATCGCGCTAGTATCCTCAGGCATAATGAGATACTCTAAGCCGTCCTGAGGGGAGATGATAATGGGGCCACCTTCAGAAAAAATCCTTTCACAATCTGGGTTGTGTGGAGGAGGTTGAGTATAAGCGATATGTTGCTTTTGATAATGCTGTAATAGCTCTGGTGGATAATTGGGAAAGGGCACATTGATATATCCTGTGTCAGGCATACAATCAGTACAAAATGCCATGCTACTGTCTGGCAGGATGGGAATGGTCCGCATATGGGAGCAGTACTGATAAGGAGAGATGCCAGGCAGGGCCATATCTAAAATGGTATTGTGGCACCATTTCTCTGGGATCAGGCCGCTTTCACTACATACCTCACGAAAAACCAATTGTTCTTCTTCAAATCCAAACCAACGATTGCCATCTGGTCGAGCCAACTGATTGAAGATATTGAAGAGTAGGGGAGCGGCTGTACCGGCACCATATAGGTCTGGAACGCCAGTGCCGTCAAAGTTGCCAACCCAGACTCCGATGGTATATTTGGGATGATAACCAATGCTCCATGCATCCCTACGGCCGTAGGAAGTACCGGTTTTCCAGGCGACTTTTGGGAGATTGCTAGCGTTGTGCCACTGGATCGGGAGGTCTGGACGACTGAGCTCAGTTAAGGTTTCGGTAATTAAATAAGCTGCCGCTGGGGAAATGAGCGAAATTCCTTCAGCCACTTGATTACTGCTTTGGGCTCGATAATTTAAAGTGCCTAATTGTCCGTCATTGGCAAAGGCAGCGTACATCCTAACTAATTCTTCTAAACTTGCTCCGCAACCACCAAGGACGACAGAAAGTCCAAGCTTATCTTGGTCTTGTTTGATTTGAGCAAATTGAGCCTGCTCTAGCTTAGACAAAAAATTAGCGACGCCAATCTGATCCAATAATCGTACTGCAGGCACATTTAAAGATTGGGACAAGGCCCGGCTGGCACTAATTTTTCCTTGAAAAC
>JBCAWW010001058.1:0-2304 GCA_038534415.1 Bacteroidota bacterium
GCAAGCTCTCTCGTTTTATTTCTCGCAAAGAGACATCATCCACCCCAATAAAGCCTTCATAATCATCATATAACTTAAGTAGAAGCTTGAAAAGGGTTGACTTACCGCCCCCACTGACACCGACCAATCCTAGTTTTTCGCCTCGGCGAACGCTTAGATTTAGGCCCTGCAAAACCGCTAGATCCCCATAAGCAAAATGTAGATCGCGCAGCTGTAATTCTTGCCAGCCTTCCGGAAATAGCTGTTCTCCTTGTGATTCGATATGGGCCTCTGTATTCATAATTTCAGACACCCCGTCGAGATCAATCTGAGCCAAGACATAGCGATGATAGATGTCAGAAAAACGCTGGGCAGAGACTTCAATTTTACTGAAATAGAAAAATACCTGTGCGATCATTCCGACTTCAAAATTGCCCTGTGCAACCTCCCAAACAGAATAGGCAATGATCCCAATCCTAAAAAACTGCTGGTTGAAGCCAAGGGCCGCCAATCTGATCCGAAAAAGGGTAATCCGTTTAGAAAGCGCCTCGATTAAGCGTTCGGTGACAGCGTGGATATAACGCATCAAAGCCGGTAGCATCCCCATCGTCTTGACTGTTTGGATGCTGTTGAGCATTTCAAATTTGAGGCCCGAAAATTCTTCTTCCACTTTATTGACCTTTCGCGCTTGGGCCGTAGCATTGCGAGTGAGATAAGAAGACAAGAGATAATGTGTCACAAAAAACACCACTAGCAACAGATTGAGGGTCCAACTCATAGTCGCAAATACCACCGCCACCCCTATCAGACCAACCACTGCATCAATCGTGATATCGACATACATCCGCAGCATAGAGTTAAGGCTTTTGCCCCCACGATTGATCTTTTTGAGCTTATTGCCACTATTTTCGGCCTCATGCCAGCTAAGGTCAAGCCTACTCATATGAGCCAAAGTGCTGGTTTGCAAATCGACACTGGCCCGCTCCGCCACCATATAGATCAAGTAGCGAGCAATCTCCTGTGCAGTATAGTACAGCACACTGACCCCACCCAATATCATGAGATAATACCAAAGTCCCGAAAGCTCTGTCGGCGAACTCATATTAGCCGCCAGACTGATGATTTCCCCGATGGCCCAAGGGATCAAAAGCCAGATAATACTACCCGAGATTGCAAGGAAACTCCCGATCCAAAAGCCAGTCTTATAGGGATTTGCATAATGATAAAGCTGGCGCCAAAGTGCTTTTGATGCTGATGTTTGCATACTTCAAATTGGTAAGCTAAGCCAGTAAATAAAAGCCCTTTTTGCCTTAAGGAGAGAGGAGCATACTATCGCCAGGGTTGAGTTCGTTTCTTCCTGCGGAGAACGCTTCTCCACCTCGATATGATAAAAAAAGCGGAGCAAATCCAACCTTTTAGACTTTAGCGCTGTCCTTTATATATCTCACAAAAGCCTTTAAAAAATCATTTTATGCGAACATTCATTGCGTTGACAGTACTAGCAGCCTCTCTTTTGATGGCTTGTGGTTCCGTCGAAAAATCTCGCTACCTCAACTCTTACGCTTCTTTTATGTCTGAGGTAAAGACTGATTACGCCCGTTTTGACCATGATGATTGGGAAGAACACAATGAGCAAATGCATCGTTTTTTGCAGGACGAATTTCACGAAATCAAGCATGAACTTGATGAAGAGGAAAAAGCGCACGTGATCTCAGAAGCCTTTTCTTATTACGTCTATCAATATGGCGAAAAAGGCCTTGAGCACTTTGCCGAAAATGAGGAGCTCTACCTGGACATGGTCGAAGAAAGTGCTGACCTAGCCGTAGAACTCGCTGAGATTTTCAGTCAAGATGTAGTGCCAGAGTTACAAAAGCACATGCCGGAGATTCGCCGGATCGGGGAAGCATTTCTTCGTGATCTCGAAGACAAAGGCACCATCGACCGCCTAGAAGAAACCCTCGAACGCTTTGGCGAGCGTATGGAGGAGATCGGCGAAGAAATCGAAGAGCAAATGGAAGAACGTGCCGAAGAAATCGAAAAAGATGCTGAGCGTTGGGAACGCGATCAAGAGCGCAAGAGACGCCGTGATCGAGAAAAAGCCCGTGATCAGTGGGAATTGTAAATCACCAGTAGCGGATTTCAATATCCATCGTGCCAAGTGGAGCTCTATTTAAGAGTCGGAGCTTGGATTTTTATCACCGCTTCGCGGAACGCTTAGCAATAAAATCAGCAGTGGCCATAATCGAAATGATTATGGCCACTGCTTTTATAAAATATTTTTAGCGTTCTGCGAAGCAGGAAAAATACTCCCACTCAGCCAACAAA
>JBCAWW010001059.1:0-2304 GCA_038534415.1 Bacteroidota bacterium
CTTAAAGCTTTCCAACTCTTCATTAAAGTAGCGGCAGACAAAGCCCCCACTCAGGACAAAATATACATGTGTACAAATTTCACCTGGCTTGAGTAAGCTGGTATGTGATTTTACAGAGATTAATTCTGTTTGGGCAATGATTCCTGCTAGTGCCTCCTCTGAAATTTTTAATGTACCTAAGACAGAAAGCAAAGGAGCCATTATCTCTGATTTTTGGCTTGGGTTCATCATTAGGGAAGGTCTTGCTTGAAAATGCGAATTTATTCCTCCTGCTAATTTAGCCAAAGAAGCCCAAAAGTTGCCGCTTCATTTTTCCTTACTCCAACCAAGTGCCTTTCATCTTGCCACTGTCTTCAAAGCGCCAGAAATAAACCATCAGGCTGAGGGAAAAGTGTTGGCGGGCAGGATTTGCTCCCTCATAGCTTATAGCGGGTTGAGCAACATCCTTTTTTAGAAAAGGCCCAAATCCTCCTTGATACTGAGCATTAAGCCATACTCCTCTCGCCAACTGATAATCAATCCCCGCTATAGCCGATAAGCTGGGGGAAACGATGGCGCGATGGCCTGTGCCTTTGCCAAGCCAATCATCACCAGCTGCCGAAACAAAGGTAGAGCGTGAAGCAAAGACAAAATCAGCTTGGACGCCAGCGTTCACCCGAAGGTGGTCTCTGAAATAATAATTGAGTTGAAGGGGGATGCCGGCCATAAAAAGGCGATTGAAGGTCTCTTGCCCGTAGTATTCACGTCGAAACTGTCCAGCCAATGAGTCTGGGTAATACTGATAAGCATCAAGACTGAGTTGAGGATTCCAGCTCCGGAAAATTACGCCACTTCTAAAACCAAAGTCTGCACAACGCTCGACAACTAGCCCTAGCTTAGCGTCTAGGCTAGCATTACTGCTAATTTGGGCACCTCCGATAAAACCCACTTTGTAGATGTTTTCAGGATGAGGGGAATCGTTCTGCGCAGCAGCAAAAGAAATGAAAGAGAGCGAAAGGATAACAAAAAGAAGATAACGCATATAGAGTGTTGTTTTCTCTATACTCGTAGGCTAGGCGGATTAGGTTGGGGGTAAAAATTTTTCTCTTTTTGCCGCTTCGCGGAACGAATAGTCACTCAAAAGGGACGAATATCAGATAGGCGCTTAGCTACTAAATAAATAATCTGAGCTTGCTGGAAATCGAAATACCATGAAAAATCAAATTCTTCTGATCGCTTTCCTTTTGCCTTTGTTGAGCTTCGCACAACGTCAGGCTCTCTTCATCCCTGTGAGCGGCAATATTTCTTTGAAGCTATCGGAGGGGATAAAAGTTTACTGGGAAGAAAACGGGAGATCGGAGAAAAAAATCATCGTTTTTGTATTGCCGATGGGCTGCTAGTAAATTTATTTTTTCAAACACAATCTAATGTTCAATAAAATGAAAACACCATTCGTATTTACGCTCCTAAGCCTAGCGCTATTTGCTGTCTGGGGACAAGAGTTTCAAGAAGATTTTGTCAAGAGTTTCAATGCCAAAGACACCAGTGCTCAAAGAGAAATCTTAGCCAAATGGCAGGAGGCAGATGCTAACGATCCGGCCCTTTATACTAGCTATTTTAACTATTACTTTGTCAAGAGTAAGCAGTCAATGATCATTCTTGAAGATGCTCCCAAGGGCAAAGAAAGCTTAGGGATCCAGGACTCTACTGGTAAGACGGTCGCTTTTTTCAACGATGGGGTTTATTATGATCCGGTAAATTTTGGCAAAGCCATCGCGATCATCGATACTGGGATCAGTAAGTTTCCCACTCGCTTGGACATGAGGTTTGGGAAAACCTATATCTTGGGTGAAAAAGGGGATTGGGATGCTTTTACGGCTGAGATATTAAAATCGATAGAAGGACATTTTGAAGATTCGCTGCTTTGGACTTGGACCGAAGATAAATTGGTCGAGGAGCGAGATGATTTTTTCCTCTCCTCCATTCAAGATTATCAATACGATCTGTATGAGACGGGCGATGATAGCCTTCTATCGAAAATGGCCGAAATCTCTGAAAAAATCCTGAGCTATCATCCTGATCATGTTGAGAGTCTTTCAAACCTTTCTATCACTTACCTCCTGACCGAACAATTTGAGAAAGCGTTGAAACCATTACTCAAGGCAGAAAAAATCCGTCCCACTGATGCCATTGTGCTCAGCAATATCGCTCAAGCCTACTTCTTGATGGAGGACAAAGAAAGTGCTATCCTGTACTACCAAAAAGTTGTAGAGCATGGAGACCAAGAGCTAATCAAATTTGCCAAAGAGCGCATCAAAGAATTAT
>JBCAWW010001060.1:0-2301 GCA_038534415.1 Bacteroidota bacterium
GTCCGATACCTTGCTCTTCGAGTTTCTTTACTAAACTTGCTTCTGTATATCTAGGAGCTGGACGTGAATAGCGTTCTTGTGCTTTGAAGTGATCAAGCTCTAAGATTTGCCCTACTGTCATCGGTGGTAAAACACCGCTTTTCTCTTCTTCCTCTCCTTCGTCCTTAGACTCAAAATATACTTTCAAGAAACCATCAAAAACCAGGACTTCGCCCCTCGCTTTGAGAACGGCATCATTGGTCGATACCTTTATATCAACCGTTGTTTTTTCTAACTGAGCGTCAGCCATTTGAGAGGCTAAGGTACGCTTCCAGATCAGTTCATAAAGTCTTTGTTCATTACGTCCTAAATCACTGAGAGACGAAACGCTCAAATCAGTAGGGCGAATCGCTTCGTGAGCTTCCTGGGCGTTAGAGTTTTTATTTTTAAACTGGCGTGATTTGCTGTATTCCTCTCCGTATAGATTCACTACCACATCTTTGGCCTGTCCAATGGCCTGTTGTGAAAGATTGACACTATCGGTACGCATATAAGTGATATGTCCCTGCTCATAGAGCGTTTGGGCTACCCTCATGGTCTGGGAAACTGAAAAGCTCAGTTTGCGACTCGCTTCCTGTTGTAGAGTGGAAGTAGTAAATGGGGTAGTGGGGGACTTTTTGGAAGGCTTAGTCTCTAGTTTGCTGATTTCAAAGCTGGCGCCTTTGCAGGAATCCAAAAATTCTCTGGCGCTTGCTATATCAGGCAATTTCTTAGCTAATTCGGCCTTGATCTTGGCGCCATTGTCAAGAATAAACTCGGCACTAACACTATAGCTAGAAACAGGCGTGAAGGCAATGATTTGTCTTTCACGCTCTACGATCAAGCGAACGGCTACAGATTGTACCCTGCCAGCCGATAGCCCTCTACGGACTTTACGCCATAAAACAGGCGAAAGCTGAAAGCCTACTAAACGATCAAGAATACGGCGTGCTTGCTGGGCGTTTACCAAATCTTGATTGATCGTACGAGGAGATTGAATGGCTCGTTGAATTGCAGCCTTGGTAATCTCATTAAAAACAATCCGATGAGTAGAGGCTTGGTCAAGATTTAAGGATTCTGCTAAGTGCCAAGAAATGGCCTCTCCTTCGCGGTCTTCATCCGTTGCTAACCAAACGGTATCCGCTTTTTTGATCAAGTCTTTAAGTTCCTTGATGACTTTTTTCTTGTCAGCAAGCACTTCATATTTTGGATTGAAGCCGTTTTCAACGTCAATGGCATCGTTCCCCTTAGGGAGATCCCTTACGTGCCCATAACTGGCTTTGACGGTAAAATCGGGCCCCAGATATTTTTCAATCGTTTTGGCCTTGGCCGGGGACTCTACTATTAATAAATTTTTGGACATATTATTTAGATCTACTATCTAAAGTCGGCTACAATATTAATCATAATAAGAACAAACGAGCCGCTATTTACTAAATTTCCGTATTCTTGACCTTTGAAAGCGTCAAAATGTAAGGTCAACTGGAATTATGTCAACAACTTCTCCATCCATCATTGAGGTTTATCGGGCCGAGTCCGATGAAGCCTTTGATCATATCTTCAACATTCGTACCACGGTCTTTGTTAAAGAAGAATCCGTAGACGATGAAGATGAATATGACGGCTTCGACCATCTGGCTAATCACTATCTCGCTTTGCTAGACGGTGTGCCTGTTGGTACAGCTCGTTGGCGGGTACAACCCAATAGTGGCAAAGTACGGATGGAGCGATTCGCAGTTTTGAAGCCTTACAGAAGGCGCGGAATCGGCTCTGCACTCATGGAACGAATATTCTCTGATATTGGTTCAAATAAAGAGATATATGTACATGTTCAGCCCGAATACCATGGCTTTTTTGCCACTTTCGGCCTAAAAGCGGAAGGGGAAACCTTTGAAGAAGCAGGTCTAGTTCATCAAAAAATGGTTTTGAATCTGCTAGATTAGAGCTTTAACTCAGTATGGATCAACTGCCCCTCCCCAAGATTTTTCATTTTTGCAGGTACCGCCTCTTGAATGCTGCTCATCAAGTTTTCGAGTAACCTCTTTTTCAAAAAACTACGACTGACCACTAAACTGATCTCTCTTACAGGACTACAATCCGAAAAAGGTTTTACCCTGCCTTGCTTTTCTTTTGGTAGGACCAAAGTTGCTAATTCTGGTATTACTGTCAATGCATCTCGACTGTCCACTATCCTTTTCAAAGACTCTATGGAGTTGCTTTGATAAAAGAATTGCGAGAAGCCGCCTGCCTTTTGCTTCTCCTGACAGATATTAATAACCTGAT
>JBCAWW010001061.1:0-2300 GCA_038534415.1 Bacteroidota bacterium
GAATAGATTTTTCATGGGGAAATACTTTGCACAGTTTAACTAATAAATAATAAGTCTGTTCCTAATCCTTTTTGCCCTCTCCTTTTTGTTTGCCTGCCAGCCCGAACCAGTACTCGAACCTGATTTGTTAGAGAACAATGATTTTGAAGAAAGCGCCAATGATTATACAGGCTGGTTTGCCAATAATAGCTCCGGAACGGTAGCCATATCTCGCGAAGAATCCCGTTCTGGTGATCAATCTATCATTTTAAGGAGTTTGGCAAGCGGCAATAGTATCGGCTTTATTGCCCAAAATTTTAGAGAGTTTGAAGTGGGAAAGAGAGTCAAACTGAGTGCCTATATAAAACTAAAAGAACTGGAAGGCGAAGGGCTTTCTATCGTCGTGAGGGGAGATACCGATGATCTCAATCCCGCGGCCGAATGGTTTCACACTACTCAAGGCAAAGTCTTGATTACCGGCGACCACAAATGGCAAGAATATACCTTGACTACCGAGGATGTCATCCCCGACAATATTACCAATCTTACTGTCTACGTGGTTTACCTCAACAATACCTCGGGGAGCGCTTGGGTAGATGATATCAGTTTGAACTACGTCGACTAGATTTGTGGAGGCTTACTGCTTCGCAGAACGCTTCTCCTTTGTGCCCGCTGCGCGAAACGCTGCTCAAGCTTTTTTGGCTTCATGCCGCATGCTTACTATTTTCTATTTCATCACTAATCAATAAGCATGGAGATTAAAGCCTACTACCAGCAAGCGCGCGAACTTATCTATCAACAAAAATTTAATCAGCTTAAGGATCTTAAGCTAGATAAACCAAGCCATTTCAACTGGGTTGAAGAGATTTTTTATGAGCTAAACGTCAAAAATTTTGGGCACGAAAAGGCTTTGATTTGGCGTTCTGCGAAGCAGGAAAAAAGCTTCAGCTTTCAAGAAATCTACGATGCCGCCAATCAGCTTCTCAATTTATTGAGGGCTCATGGAGTGCAGCAAGGGGATCGGATTTATTCACTTTTGTCTCTTGTGCCAGCAAATTGGATCAGCATTTTGACGACGATCAAAGGGGGCTTTATCATGATGCCTACCGCTACCAATCTTAGTTCTCGGGATCTCATTTATCGGTTCGAATCATTATTTCCCGAGGTATTTATCACTGATATTCAAAATGCGCCCAAGATTGACGAAGCAGAAAAAGAATTTGGTCAAGCCATAAAATTGAAAATTTGTCTCGGCGGCCAACGAGAAGGTTGGCTTTCCTTTGAGGATTACCTCCAACAAGCCAAAGAGGCAAAGGCCGCCAACACGAAAGCAGATGATGCTGTCCTCTATTTTTTTACTTCTGGTACCACCGGCCTCCCCAAAATAGTGGTTCATACTCACTTTACTTATCCATTTGGCCATCTTTCTACCGCCTCTTGGTTAGGCTGCCGGCGCGGAGACGTACATTACAATATTTCTTCTCCCGGCTGGGCCAAATTTGCCTGGAGTAGCTTCTTTGCTCCTTGGAATACGGGCGCTACCATTTTCGCTAACCAAGTTCAAAAATTTGTGCCAAGTGAGCAGCTAGCGGCGATGCAAGAGTACGGGATTACTTCATTTTGTGGCTCTCCTACTGTCTTACGCATGCTGATTCAAGAGGACATCGCTTCTTATGATCTAAAACTGCGTACTAGCTGCGCTGCTGGCGAACCCCTGAACCCAGATGTGATCCAAAAGTGGCAGGAATCGACGGGTATAGCTATCCGAGATGGCTACGGCCAGACGGAGACGACTGCGCTGGTAGGCAATATCTTGGGGCAAGATATCAAGCCGGGTTCTATGGGGCATCCGACCTTTATGTATGAGGTACTGATTTGTGATGAAGCTGGCCATGAAGTAGCGGCACTCGAAGAAGGTGTCATCTGTGTAAAGACCAACTCTGGAGTTCCCAATGGCCTCTTTTTGGAGTATCTCAATGACAGCGAAAGAACCCAAAATGTTTTCAAAAACGATCTTTACTATACGGGAGACAAGGCTTACCGGGATGAGGATGGCAATATTTGGTTCATTGGGCGCAATGATGATGTGATCAAAGCTTCTGCCTACCGCATCGGTCCCTTCGAGGTCGAAAGTATCCTCATTGAACATGAGTCCGTAGTCGAATCTGCGGTAGTCGCCAGCCCACACGAAATGAGAGGCTATTCCGTCAAGGCTTTTGTTATGCTCAAGGAAGGGATAGCGCCTACTGCGGCTTTAGCAGAAGAGCTTTTTCAGTTTTCCGAACAGCATCTCGCCAAGTATAAGGTGCCAAGGATCATCG
>JBCAWW010001062.1:0-2300 GCA_038534415.1 Bacteroidota bacterium
TTATTAATACATATTTGAATATTTATAAATAGCCTAAATATTGAAAAATGCTTAATGAAAAACCCTGTTTGATGTTAATCTATTAATAGGGTTTTTTGAATGGGTTGCTAAATATTTTTAAAGATGGAATATTCAAAGAATTAGCCCCTCTCTATAAAAATCAATCTTCTGCTTTTGGGAGAGCTTATTTACGGCAATCAGGACGTCATCATTGAGGCAACATTTTTGTGAAATTTCAAATTTTGAAAATCTAGGGCAATTTGTGTGCGTCTATTTTGATGAAATCTGCCCTCTTTTTGCCACTTGAGAAATGAAAAGGCTAGTTTGTTGCAAATATTGAAACTTCCTAACGTTCGTAAGTAATAAACTTTATGGAATCGTAGTCGTTTTTTTGAAAGAAGCTTTGTAAGTTCTTACTAGCAAACTCAGTAAAGGGAAAATAGTCATGCTGTTAAGTATATTACTAGGCATCTTTTGTGCCGGTGGAATATTTTTAGGGGTCATGCTTATCGCACTTATGGTGCGTTGGTACCAGATTAAAGAAAATCCTGACTCTAATGCAGAAAAATCGCTGCGAATTGGGCCCGATGGGGTCGAAAGTTGGATTGGGCGTCCAGATGGTACTGTAATTAAGGCATTTCACAAAGGTTCAGGTGTACCGGTGGTTTTACTGCATGATGCAGGAATCTCCAGTGTCAGTATGAATTTGATGTGGAAGCTCCTCGCTGGCTATGGGTTTAAAGTGATCACTTTTGACCAGCGTGGGCATGGTGCTTCAAGTATCGGAAATAATGGCATCAATAGTCAGGCCATGGTGGAAGATCTTGAAGCAGTGCTAACGCATTTTCAAGTTTGGGATGGCATTTTGGTCGGACATTCAAGTGGTGCTTTCCTGACTATCCAATATCTGCTCAAATATCAAGAAAAAGCTTCTCGTCGCATTAAAGGGGCTGTTTCGGTAGCTGGATTTGCCGGTAATATCCTCGCAGGCACAGCGCAAAACAGATTTGCCAAAGGCTTAATCCAAACGGGTTTAGCAAAGCAATTACTCAAAAATCGCTTTCTCGCCTTTGGCTATGCCGCTACTTTTTTTGACGAATCCACTTCCTTCTCCCGGATTCGTGTCTGGCTTGAACTAGCTAAAAAACAATCTCTCAAACGCTTACTGCCGATTTTGCCTGGTCATGTCGAAGGCAATTTTTATGACCGATTGGGCGAAATTCAAATTCCTTATATCGTCGCTGCCAGTCCTGATGATCGTCGTTTGACGCCGGAGCATTCGGTGCGGATGGCTGCGGCCTTGCCGAACGCTCGTCTCGAATGGGTCAAAGATGCTGGCAATATGATGGTATGGGAGTGTCCCGGCAAAATTGTAGAGATGGTGCGTTCGCTGGCTAAAGCGTCCTAAAAAAAAGTAGCCGATCCACCAAGGTGGAACGGCTTCCCGTACAAAATAAACTGCTCAAGCGATTCGCCTAAGCATTGGCAGTAACGGCAGCACTGCTGACCGTTTTGACAATTCTTGCCGCCACCTTGTATGGATCTGCATTAGATGCAGGGCGTCTATCTTCTAGGTATCCGCTCCAACCGTTGTTGACGGTGAAAATCGGAATACGAATGGAAGCTCCTCTATCAGAAACTCCATATGAAAAATCTCCTATAGCAGCAGTTTCGTGCTTACCAGTCAAGCGCTCATCGTTATGGGCACCATAAACTGCGATATGCTCATCTACTACGTCGCGGAATGCTTCGCATACTTGCTCGATTTTCTCCTGTGATCCTGCAGAACGGATGAGTGAGTTTGAGAAGTTGGCGTGCATACCTGAACCATTCCAGTCAGTATCACCTAGTGGCTTTGGATGGTACTCAATGAAAAGACCATATTTTTCAGACAGTCTCTCCATAAGGTAACGAGCGATCCAAACTTGGTCTCCAGCTAGTTTTGCACCTTTGGCAAATACTTGCCATTCCCACTGACCAGCAGCTACTTCACCGTTGGTTCCTTCTACATTAAGACCTGCTTCCAAGCAAAGGTCGAGGTGTTCGTCTTTGAAGTCGCGTCCAAATACGCTGTTACCACCTACACCACAATAGTAAGGTCCCTGAGGAGCTGGGTATCCGTTATGTGGGAAACCAAGTGGCTTATCTGTTTCAGGATCCCATAGGAAATACTCCTGCTCAAATCCAAACCAGAAATCAGCATCATCATCTTCGATTGTTGCTCTACCGTTAGATTCGTGAGGAGTACCATCAGCGTTCAATACCTCAGTAAGAACGAGAAAACCATTTTTGATAACAGG
>JBCAWW010001063.1:0-2297 GCA_038534415.1 Bacteroidota bacterium
GCCATATTTCGGCTACCTCTTTAAAGCCGAAATATGGCAAATCAACAATCCCAACCCTCGCCTCAAGACTATGGCCGCTCGCGGTTATATCAAATTGAGCCAACATGTCGAAAATCGCTACAAAGCTAAATTTAAAAGCTTTTTAAGGCTCCCTGACTCCCTCCAACAAGACGAAGCCAAACTCAAAGCCGCCTTTGATAGCCTCGGACGTGCCCCCCAACAAGAAAATCTCATGATGAGGGTGACCGAAGCCTTTTTTCAAGGCAAAACCCTCCCCAAAACCGAAACCCTCAAAGAATTAGGACTCGGTGGGCAGATCGTGAAGAGCTTAGTCAAAAAAGCGTTCCTCGAAGAGGAAAAAGTCCAAGTCGATCGCATGGAACTTTATGGGTATAAGCAACATACCAAAGAGATCATCCTCACCCCAGAACAGGAACGGGTCATGCGCGAGATCAAAAGTGGGATTGAGATCCGGCCGCGAAAACCAGTCTTATTGCATGGCATCACCGGCAGTGGCAAGACTCACATTTATATCGAATTGATCAAGGAAGTACTGGAGCAAGGCAAGCAAGTGCTCTATTTACTACCCGAAATCACTTTGACCAAGCAGATTATCGATCGGGTCAAGAGCGCCTTCGGCGAACGCGTGGGCATCTATCATAGCCGATTCAATGATCATGAGCGAGTAGAGATTTGGCACAAGGTCCGCAAACGAGAATATGAAGTAGTCATCGGAGTGAGATCTTCGGTATTCTTGCCCTTTCAAGACTTGGGCTTGATTGTAGTCGATGAGGAGCACGATCAATCTTTCAAGCAACACGAGCCTGCCCCTCGCTACAATGCCCGTGATCTAGCCATTTATTATAGCCTTTTGGTGGATTGCCCCATCATCCTTGGTTCTGCCACTCCCTCCTTTGAGTCCTATCGCAACGCCCTAAATGATAAATATGTATTTGTCGAGCTTTTGGAGCGAGCGACCAAAGCGACCCTACCTAAGATCCAGATTGTGGATATGCGGGTACAGCGCAAAAAACGCCTCATCGACGGAGTTTTTTCTAAGGTTTTGGAGGATGCTATCGCAGAACGCTTAGCCAAAGGCGAGCAAGTGATTCTCTTTCAAAATCGCCGTGGCTATGCCCCCTATTTGATTTGTGATAGTTGTGGCCACGTGCCGCAATGCATCAATTGTGATATCAGTCTCACCTTTCATAAAGAGAAAAAACATCTCCGTTGTCATTATTGCGGACATACAGATTTTGGGATCCAACAATGTCATCACTGCGGTAATTATACCTTGAGATGGGCAGGCATAGGTACCGAGCAGATTGCGGAGCAAGTAGCCAGTCGTTTTCCGGACCACGTCGTGGAACGCATGGACTTAGACACTACGCGTTCAAAAAATAGCTATCAGCTTATCATTAGCAGATTTGAAGCTAAGCAAGTCGATATCTTGGTCGGGACTCAGATGGTTTCCAAAGGATTAGACTTTGAAAATGTCACCTTAGTTGGCGTAATCAATGCCGATAATATCCTCAGCTTCCCAGATTTCCGCGCCTTTGAGCAAGCCTACCAATTGTTGACTCAGGTGAGCGGCCGTGCCGGTAGAAGCGAAAAGAAGGGCGAGGTGTTTATCCAAACCCTCATGCCGGAAAATATTGTCTTGGAGCATTTGCAAAAGCCTTATCGCGATTTTTATGAGCAGGAGCTATTGGGTCGTGAGCAATTGGGCTATCCGCCCTTTACGCGCGTGATCCGAGTAGAGATCAAGCATAAAGATCGGCCTTATATAGAGCAAGAAGCCCTCAGGTTATACAACCTTTTCAAGCCTCAATTTGGTTCCCAACTGCTCGGTCCGGACTATGCTTTGGTCGCGAGAGTACGCAATCAGTACCGCATGCAATTCATGATCAAAATTGGTCGTAAGGTCTCAGCGGCCAAGTTGCGCGAAGCGCTGCACAAACTGATCTCGCTCTATTATCAGCAGGCTCCCCAAAAGACCCTCAGGATCATTTCAGACATCGATCCGATGTAGTGGCAGCAGGCCTAAGGCGCTAGAGAGAAGCGTTCTGCGAAGCGTTTTATCGAGTTGATGTAAGAATCTCGTGTCGAAATATTATGTTTATTGCATCAATCTGTGGCCCCTGATAAATGGCCGATTTAATTTTATCATTATCAGCTCAATTGATTGATTGTCCTATTCAATCTTAACTACTCCTTCAACGATTCCTTCGCTCATTATTTCTGCTACACTTCTTACTTTCGCTAATGGTTCTCTGCTGATCGTATAATGATCTCCC
>JBCAWW010001064.1:0-2296 GCA_038534415.1 Bacteroidota bacterium
TTATGACTCGTGATGCCAGCTTCTGTTTCGATGATAATGAAGTATAGCCCTCTTGGATGATGGCTTAGATTGAGGGTGAAATCAGGACGATTTTCATATCCTGACATCAAATTATTTCCCTGTATATCAGTTAGTTTCCATTGGTACTGCTGCGCAGAACGCTCAGTAATCTGAATATAAACATGTGCTTGGGTGGGATTGGGGTAAACTAAAGAATTTTTGAACGCTATCGCTGGCTCGATGCTCACATTGGTGGGAGCCATGTTGGTGTACAATCTGGCTGCGCGTACAGGACTACCCGTCGAGGTGCCCCCAATCACGAGATCAAGATCATGATCGCCATCTATATCTGCGATGGCGTTACTGGCAAAGTAAGCGCCAAATAAGGAGTCAACTAAGGCAAAGGAATTGTTGCCCTGGTTTTCGTAGATATTGGCCACAATACTATTGTCTGCCAAGCCTCCGGGACCTGTGCCTAGGATCAAGACATCCTGGTCCCCATCATTGTCAAAATCTGCAAAAGCACTCTCCCCCAGGTTCACACCCGGAAATGGAGTGTTGGCCAACAAACTAAAGCTACCATTGCCATCATTGAGATACAGCTTTGAGATGATCGTGCCGCTATCATTTTGACCACAAATCAAGATATCTTGGTCGCCATCATTGTCAGCGTCGGCATGCTTGATATCTCCGCCATTGCAATGATCAAAGGGCGTATTGGGCACCAAACTAAAGTTAGCCGCCCCATCATTGGTGTACAGAGTAGTGGAGGGATTGGCATTGGCGTCGGTACCCGTCATGATCACGTCTAAATCATCGTCATTATCGATATCGAGCAATTCGACGGCTCCATTCCAGAGCGAAGGAAAAGGGAGCCCCATAGCTTCTGTAAAGTTTCCTGCCCCATCATTGAGATATAGGCTAGAAAATCCCATATCAGCTACATTGTATCCGATCATGATGATATCTTGATCGCCGTCATCATCGAGGTCTCCAAAATCAAAATCCCCTTCTTGAGATGCTGCAAAGGGCGTATTGGCCAGGATGCTATAATTACCCGCACCATCATTGAGATAAAGTGTGGCGGTTTTGACAGGCGCAGAAGTGGCCCCTGTAATCAAGATATCTGGAAAACTATCATTATTGACATCTACAAAACCAACAGTCCCGCCATACACATCGATGAAGGAGGTGCCCATGATTTCGACAAAGTTGCCGCTACCATCATTGCGGTATAAAGTAGTTTTGACAGGGCCCCCTTTGCCTGAAATGAGGAGGTCTTGATCTCCATCTTGATCGATATCCCCAAATGCCATGCTCCCAACATCCGCATCTTGAAAAGTGCTAGTTTCTTCAAAATCAATGGTCTGAGCTTGGCCTATATTTAGGGATAGGATTGATAGGGATAAGATGAGTAGTTTTTTCATTTTGTATTTGAGGTTCTTTAAAAATTGTTTGCCCTTTTTCGCAAAAGACTCCTCGCATCCGGCCTATGCAATAGGCCACTACAGATTGCCGAGCTAGGGAGGTATTGTATGGGTCCAAGCGTTTTTTTGGCTGCTTTGCAGAACGATTATTAGCGTTCCGCGAAGCGGAAACCCATGCAAAAGAGGTTAAGTCCTTGTCGAAATAGAAGCTTGCAAATTATTTCCCTCAATATGGCCAAGCCTACCCAAAACAGCTTCACGCCTAAGGGTGAAAATCATCGATTCACGGCTATGAGTGAATAAAATACAGCGGAACGCTTAACTATTGGAGATTTTGATGGCCTCGATGAGAAGGGAGATTTTTTTGTAGCGGGATTCCTTGATTTCGAAGGCGCTGTACATTCTGCGGAGTGAAGAGCCAATGCCATCCACGCTCATGAAGGCTTGCTGAGCGATTTCTTTGTTGGAGATGACGGGATCATCTAATAGTAGGTTGAGGACTTTCCAATCGGTCTCGTTGAGCGGTCTGTCGATAGCACTTTCGACTTTGCCTCTGTCTAATTGAAACCCCTTGGACTGCATGAGTGCGGAAGACTTGCCTAAGTTCTTGAGCCTTTCGATTTCGTCGAGCAAGCCTGCCTGCTCTTTGCGATGTGCCAGATTTCGCGTTCTCGCATAGAGCAAGACCAGTGCGATCAAGACCAGCGCAATCACGATCAGGGTATATTTTTCCTTTTGCTGTTTCTGTATGAGTTGGGATTGGGCCGCTTCGTTTGCTTTTTGATTTTGGAGTAGCGCTAGTTCAAACTCCCCTTTGATCGCCTCCCTCAGCACGTCAATATAGAACTCAACGATATTGCCGTGCTGAG
>JBCAWW010001065.1:0-2296 GCA_038534415.1 Bacteroidota bacterium
TCCATCGAACAAATCGATGAATGCTTTTTTTTGATCGCTTGGTCGAGTTCGTAGCCTTGAAATATTTTACATTAAGTTTATTTTTTACATTGGA
This sequence comes from Bacteroidota bacterium, assembly GCA_038534415.1. Taxonomy (GTDB): domain Bacteria; phylum Bacteroidota; class Bacteroidia; order J057; family J057; genus JBCAWW01. The sequence continues at coordinate 95 of JBCAWW010001065.1, forward strand.
CTATTTAAGAGAATTTAGTTTCAGTTATTCGTACACCAGCATATATGAGACGACTTTTCTCGCTAGTCAGCCTGCTCTTTATCCTCACCAACCTCACGACAGCTCAAAATCAGCATCCTCATTATCTTGATGGGAGGCTATATGTCAAAATCCTCGACAAGGAAAATCGGCGCTTATACTCCGTCAGTGAGCTAAATCAATATCAAAAACCCTTTGAATGGGTGGAGCTCGTCCAACGATATCAAATCCAAGAAATCAAACCCGCCTTTGAAGCATTGAGCAGTCCCAAGCTCGATCGCACTTATGAGATTGTCTTTGAAAAGATCGACAAGACCCAAGCCTTATTGCGAGAACTCAGCTCCATTCCCTATTTAGAATACGCAGAGAGAGTGCCAATCGCACGTAAGACTCTCACCCCAAATGATCCATACTTATCTAATCAGTGGTTTCTCAATACCATCCAAGCCTTACAAGCGCATGACATTCATACTGGATCAAATAGTGTAGTCGCGGTAGTGGATGATGCCGTCAGAATCACCCATGAGGATTTGGCGCCAAATCTATGGACCAATCCCGGCGAAATCCCCAATGACAATATCGACAATGATGGCAATGGCTATATAGATGACATTCACGGCTGGGACCCCGCCGACAATGACAATGATCCCAATCCTCCCAATACAGCGACCAATTCTACTTTTACGCATGGGACCCACTGCGCGGGCATCGTTAGCGCAGCGACTAACAATAATCTCGGGGTAGCATCAATAGGACACTCCATCAAAATCATGTCTGTCAAATGTACTTACGACACTGCCAGCAACACGCGGATAATTTATACGGGTTACTCGGGAGTCGCCTATGCCATGGCCGCAGGTGCAGACGTTATCAGTATGTCTTGGGGTGGAAGTGGTTCCAGCACTACTTTGCAAAACCTTTTCAATCAAGCGCATGCGCAAGGCATCGTGCTGGTAGCCGCTGCGGGCAACGATAATTCCAGCAGCACTTTTTATCCGGCAGGCTACAATAATGTAATTGCGGTCGCTGCGACGGGTTCTACAGATGAGAAGGCCAGTTTTTCCAATTACGGCAATTGGATTACGGTTTCAGCTCCTGGTGTCAGTATACTCAGCACAGTAGCAGGAGCAGATAATAACTATGCCTATCAAAGTGGTACTTCAATGGCAACCCCTCTCGTAGCGGGTCTTTGTGGGCTTCTAAAGTCTTATAATACGAGTTCCACGCCTGCAGATATTGAAGCCTGTATCATTAATTCTGCGGATAATATCGATGTAGAAAACCCCAACTTTGTAGGCTTGCTCGGTGCTGGACGAATCAATGCGCTACAATCACTCAATTGTATTTCACCTTCGGCGCCTCCGATAGCCAATTTTAGCGTAGATCAATCTTTGGTTTGCCTCGGCGGCAGTGCTCAATTTACCGATGTCTCTACCAATGGCCCGACTGCTTGGGCATGGTCCATCCCAGGCGCCAATCCAAGTGTAGCCACTACGGCCAATCCCACTTTTAGCTTTCCCAATGCGGGAACTTATGACGTCAGCCTGATCGTAAGCAATAGCTTCGGCAGCGATACGATGGTACAACAAGCCTACATTCAGGTAAATAGTTCCGGCCAAGCGCTTCCTTTTAGTGAAGACTTTGAATCTGGAAGTTTCAATACAAATGCATGGACGAGTTCCAACCCAGACAATAGCAATACTTGGGAGATCAAATCAGTCTCAGGTAGTAATCCGGGCTCTCAGGCAGCTTGGATCAATTTTTACAATTATACCGCTGCTGGCCAGCGAGATGCAATAGAGACCCCAGCACTTGATTTTAGTACGTATAGCACCCTCAATTTGAGTTTTGAATACGCATACCGTACCTATAATAGTTCTGCTAGTGATTCGCTTTTGATCTATGTTTCGACCGATTGTGGGGAAAGCTTCCCAGACAAGGTCTTTGCTGGCGGTGAAAATGGTAACGGATCATTTGCTACCGGTGGTCAATTGAGTGTGCCTTTTACGCCTTCATCGGCGAACGATTGGTGCAGCGGCAGCTTCGGCCCAGCCTGTCCCCAAATTGACCTTAGCGCCTATGCGGGCCAAGCCAATGTAGTGATCCGCTTTGAAAGCTATAACAATTACCAAAACAACTTATACCTAGACAATATCTTTGTCAATGGTAGTACCAATAGTGCCG
>JBCAWW010001066.1:0-2294 GCA_038534415.1 Bacteroidota bacterium
ATGCGCATCATTCTGACCCCTATGTATTTCTTCAATTGGAGGAGGGGGTTCAACTGGTGAGCGCCAAAGAGACGAATGCTTATCCTGGTGTAGAAATGCACAGATCAATGTTGCTGATAGAAGATGAAGTCCTTGAAAAACCATTGTTAATAGATGTTTTTAGGACAGAAACATCAACGGAGGATTCTATGCAATATGATCTGCCCCATAATCTTGCAGCACTTCAGAAGCGCCATCATAATAGGAAAAGGAAAGTTTGTCAAAATGTCCATGCCCCATTCCCTGGGCTGAATATTTCATCAGCAAGGTCATATCCTGCGGTGTCCGAAGTATTCCAATCGCGCCTTCATCTCCATTAGCCCCATCGCTTAATTCTTGAGAGGTCCTAATGAAAGGAGTCGCCTGGCCTTTAGCCAAATCCTGTGCGACTTGAAAACCAGTTTCATCCAGTAACACTCGTCCCTGCTCTTGTGCAATAGACAATAAAGAGGCATCCGTTCCACCATAGTAATAGCAAATATCTACAGCCGTAACCAGTTCACGTGATAAATAGGACATGCCCTTTTGCGCATCGTTGATAGGAAAAAATGTACCTCCCGCATCGGTTTGATTCAGTAAGGCATAGATGGAATTGACCATCAGACTGTCTCGATATGCAAATATTTGTTTATCTGGATAGTAGTTCTCCAATGCACGGGCAAACACGATGAAAGGAAAAATTGCATAACGATGATAGTAAGGGCCTTCAGTATAGTAGCCATCTGGTGAGAATGCATGGTCAATATTGGCGAGGAAACCCGCCTTGTCCTGCCCTGGGATATTGATAAATCCACCATCATTATCCTGCTGTTCGCCAAAAGTTTGCGCGCCATTGAGTCCATATAGGGCTCTGTTTATCAGTTCTTCATCTCCCATAACAATACCCATCATGCCTACTCCTGCATTTCCCCAGGTACTGTGGTTGTGAATACGGTTAAAAAATTTAGGGTTTTCAATAGAGAGGAAATCAGCAAAGGGGCGGAAAAGCTGCGTTTCCAACTTTTCTCTTTCCGCTGCTGTAAGCCAATCATAAATACAATCATAGGCCTGACTCATGTACACCAACCAGTTTGCATCGTTGAGGCACTGCCAGAATATTTTGCCGCGGGCGTAGGAACGAGTTGCAGGATGCAAATCCAGCTTAGGATACATTTCTGCGTAGGCCATAAACACCTCTCGCATATGGATGGCATATTTTTCTTCTCCCGTCAATTGAAATATCGTACCAGCTTTTTGTAGGAGAAAGAAATTTTGCTTGTGTTGTTCATGGGTATAGCCACCCGCCAAATCTTTAGGAACAGGAACGCTTACCCCTTTTTCTATGGCAGCATCTACCTCTTTTATAGCCTGTTGAAGACTTAAATCAAAGAGTGGAACAGTTCCCAAATGCTTACGGATTTCCACAACAGATTCTGGGCTCAACATCATACAAGGATGCTTCTGTGCGTGCAGCAAAAGAGGTATAGCAAACACAATTAGCCAGCTTATGAACAGTATTTTTCTTACCATATAACTCACATATCTTTACCGCCTGCAGCCTTATCGGCTAAAAATAATGGCACATTGATCAATAAGTAACAAATACAGTTGAACATCTTGTATGCTGTTTTCAGCGATTATTTATGGCTGATTTCCAGATCATAATATTTGACCTTTGAAAAAGGACCTTCATCTTTGGTACTTAAATAGTTAGCTGCTTTAAAGTAGTTTTCAAATACCCTCATTTTTCCACCTGAATATCTTCTTCGACCACTGTTTAACTCCCATGTAAACTGACTTCCAATCTACCCGAAGAAACGACTTCTTCGAGCGTGAATTTATCAGTCCCCACCATTTCAGTGAAAGCATGTCCGGCATCATCTGTCCAGGCACTGTATGAAAAATTTCTGTATCAGTAGCATGAATGTCCTTGAGTTCCTTGATTTTGATACGAACCTTGCCAATCACCTATTAAATCTTTGCAACAGGGGAGCATTGTTATCATCTTCTCCAATAAGATCTCGCCGTTCGGCTTTCAACCTGCCGTGTATCTGCATAATGATGGCCCTGTGCAGCTGTCCAGAGGCATCGCTTGATATCTCAGGCACAGAAAGCGGATAGTGTTCCCTTTATCCTTCCCCCCTTTACAAAGGCCCAGTTCGTATCATTACTTTCAGGAAACATTTGTTCCCGAAGTTCGGTACGCGAATAGAAGAAATGGGGGGTAGAAGATCCGGGATAGGTATAAAATACCAGCGATCCATCTATGGAATCAT
>JBCAWW010001067.1:0-2293 GCA_038534415.1 Bacteroidota bacterium
TATTGCTTACCGATTACAGCAAAGCATTTTTCGAGCTTCACCATCTCAGTAATGCGCATGGGTTCAAAACCTTCGTTTGTAATAGGCTTGAACCAATGCTCTACATAATCATTAATACCATATGCTTGGAGGTAATAATTAGCAATTCTCCTGCCCTGCTTGCCTTCAGCCCAAAACTCGAGGAAGGCAAAATTACCTTGCCCAGCCGGCACAACTTGCAAAGGATACCCCATCTGAAAGACACTATAGCCTTCGACAGGGAAAATTTGTTCAGCACTGATGTACTGGGCCTTAGCAGTAATACTCAACGCAAAGAAAGACAGGAAAAGTAAAATACGGGAAGGCAAGGATCTCATATTAGCTTATTCTTTTACCACTGAAACATTGGGAAGCCTCTCATAAAGGCGTTTACTTCGCCTCTTACGCGGTCGATAACAGCATCATTGGTTGGCGCCATCAATACTTCATCAATCCAAGTAGCGACTTGCTCCATATGCTCAGCCTTCAAACCACGGGTAGTCAAGGCAGGCGTTCCGAGACGGATACCACTCGTAACCATTGGGCTCCGTGAGTCGAAAGGCACCATATTTTTATTGGCAGTGATATCAGCTTTTACGAGTGCAGCCTCAGCAAGTTTACCCGTAAGCTCATCACTTTTTGGTCTCAGGTCAATCAACATCAAGTGATTATCAGTACCGCCAGAGATAACTTTATACCCTTTAGCAACCATTGCATTAGCGAGGCTTTGCGCATTGTCAAGCACCTGCTGCATATAGGTTTTGAATTCTGGACGTAAGGCTTCGCCGAACGCTACGGCTTTGGCAGCGATGACGTGCATCAATGGACCTCCTTGAGTACCAGGAAATACTGCACTATCGAGAATAGACCCCATAGAGCGAACCTTACCTTTAGAAGTAGTCTTGCCTATTGGGTTATCGCCATTGTTACCGACCATAATCATTCCCCCTCTAGCAGCACGCAAGGTCTTGTGAGTAGTAGTCGTTACTACATCACAATGCGGGAGAGGATCATTGAGGAAGCCTTTGGCAACGAGCCCGGCTGTATGTGCAATATCTGCCATGAGTATTGCTCCAACTTCATCGGCGATACTCCGATATATTTCAAAATCCCAGTCACGAGAGTAGGCACTAGCACCTGTTATGAGGAGTTTGGGACGTTCTTTTTTGGCGGTATCTCGGACTTTATCATAGTCGATGCGTCCGGTATCTTCTTCTACTCCGTAGAACACTGGACGGTAGAGCTTGCCAGAAAAATTCACCGGAGAACCATGAGTAAGGTGTCCGCCATGGGAGAGATTGAAGCCCATAATGGTATCACCAGCCTCCAGCAAAGCGAGCATTACTGCCGAGTTGGCTTGCGCACCAGAGTGGGGTTGTACATTTACCCAATCAGCGCCAAACAATTCCTTAGCTCTGTCTCTAGCCAAATCTTCAGCCATATCAACGTATTGGCAGCCACCATAGTAGCGTTTACTAGGCAAGCCTTCAGCATACTTATTGGTGAGGCAGCTCCCAGCGGCTTCCAGCACATCTGGACTAACAAAGTTTTCGGAGGCGATTAATTCGATCCCTTCTAGCTGACGTTTTTCTTCCTGACGGATGATGGAAAAAATTTCGTCACGAGTGTCAACGGAAGATGATGAAGAAATTTGAGACATTGGTGTGATTTATATTTAAGTAAATATACGGCAAACTAACTAGAGGAGAAAAGCTTCGGCACTGCTTTCATCCTCCTTCATTTCGACTGAAACATGCTGCTGAATGGTAGTAGCAAGCTCTAGACCAACAAAATCAGCGCTTACAGGCATATTGCGATGTCCTCGATCGATAAGGACTGCAGTACGGATCTTACCGGGTGCAAATTGTAGGAGGATCGCAACTACATTGAGCAAGGTGGTCCCAGTATAGAGTACATCATCGACCACCACTACAGGTTTGCCGCGAAACTCTTCAGCCTCAATGCCTTCCAATTCAATCCCAATGGCGTGAGGACCTTGGGCACGATCTAGTTTTGCAGGTACGAGGATGATCTCAAGAGGCGAAATATCTTTGAGAATCCCTGTCAATTGGCGAGCGAGATAGCCTCCTCTCTGATCAATGCCAATCAAGAAAACTTGAGATTCTTGATAATGGGTTTCATAGATTTCGTAGGCCATGCGCCTAATGCGGGCATCAATTTCCTTTTGACCGAGGATCTGTACTTTGGTGTTGGCCATAGGTAAGCTCTAATTTGAACTGTAAAGGTACAAAAAGCAGAGAGGGGCCACCAAGCC
>JBCAWW010001068.1:0-2291 GCA_038534415.1 Bacteroidota bacterium
TGATAGGGAGGTTTTGTGCCTTGAGATAATCAGCTAATCTTTTGAAGATAAGAGAGTAACTACGGCCGAGTAAACTTGCTAAGGATTGGTGAAAATGGAATCTATTTGAGCGGATCGGTTTCATCGCTCCCAAAATGTAAAAACTTTGGGAAATTGAAGTAGCAATGAAAGAATACTTCGAAAATCGTCTTTTTTGAAAAGGTGAAGATTACTTGCGGCTGAAACTTTCCGTTAGCTGTTCAAAAAGCGTGTGATTAGTTTCAAAGTCCTGATTAGTTGTACCCAGAAAAATGAAGTAGTTGCCTTCTCCGTCAAATAAAAGAGTTTGATAAATAAAGCGTTTGTCCCCGCTCTTGGGTTCTGTGCCTATTGCTGGAATCGAGAAGCCTTTTAAACCGTCGATTTCAACTGCTTGGACATCCGCTTCGCGGAACGATATGTCATCGTAAGGCAACTTTTTGAGGCGGTTGATAGCAAAAGCTTTGTCGTCTAAGATGATACTCTGACTGATAGATTGGCCGGCCAGGAAGTTGGTTTTATCTTCAGTCTCGGGGGGGACATTGCCGTCTACAGTATAAAGGGCATTGCCCGAAAACAAATTGGCAAATTGTAGTTTGCTGCCTTCGGTATTGATCGAAAAGTTTAGCGCTTCTAAGGGCTTGGTATCAGCATCATCTACATAAAGCACGGACCTCATGGCCTTGACTACTAAATCATCCAACTCTTTGGCATCGTCCTTTGGATACATACCATTGATCAGGGCTGTAAAGCTCTCATCACCAAAGACTAAAATATATTTGTTGAAAGTTGTTCCGTAACCTTTTTGCTCACCTGTGATAAAGAGTCCAGCCATACCATTAAGGGTGATCTCTTCGCGTTTGAGTACCTTCACGCCTTGACCTTTGAGCGCCTCAGCGGTAAAAGCCTCAATCAAGGCTTGGGCCGGCGACTCTAATACCGCTACTAGTAGCGAAGCGCTGCGATCAAAATCCTGAAAGCCCTGAAATTGAGTAGCTACGCTAAAACTTGGGGGAGGTACCAAAAATATTTTTGAGCCTTTGACCTGTTGGTGCTCATCAGTGAGGCTGCTAGTAATTGCTTCTTGAGCGAAAACTGATTGGCTGCCGAGCAAAAGTAGAATGATGATAAATTTTTGCATTTGGATATAAAGCTTGAAGAACCCCACGCTATTATTCGCCAATAAAAAATCGCTTAGCGTGCTTTTTGAAAGCGATTACAGCAAAATGGAAGTTCTCGTAAAAATGTAGAGACGATAGCGACTGTACCCTAAGATTTTAGATACTTTTCACACATACGGTCAAAATCTGCATATTCTGCGATATGCCAAGTTTGGAAACCCACCGCGGCTGCGCCTTCAATATTGGGACGCGAATCGTCTAGGAAAAGCGTTTCTTCAGCTTTCCAACCGGCGGTCTCCAGGGCCGTTTCGTAGATCTCTGCGTCAGGTTTTCGCATACCCATTTCGAAGGATAGAAAAACATGATTGAGCTTGCTAAAAATTGGCTCACATTCATCCTTGAAGACTGAGTAATGATAAGCATTGGTATTGCTTAGAAGCGCCAATTGGTACTGCTGGGAGAGTTTTTCGATCGCCTCAACACGACCTGGAATAACTCCCGTCAAGAGTTCTTTCCAAGCGAGAATAACATCTTCGCGGGGTGCTTGAAGATTATAGGCCTCGATTAGGCCATCGGCTAGGTCTTCGATTTCGATTTCTCCTTTGTCTAGTTGACAAAAGAGATCGTGTTGTTGCTCCTTGGTAAAAGGGACGCCGTCACTTTGAGGCGCCATGGCCTGCCAGCGTTTTTGGGTATGTTGAGGATTGATTGCGTAGAGTACGTCGCCAAGGTCAATTAGGAGGTTGCGGATTTCTGCCATAAAGGTTTTTTGATGATTGCTCCTAAGTTAGCAAAGCCAGCATCTTCTTGCCAAAAGAAATGAAAAGCTGCTAGGTTCATCATGATCATCGTAGCGGCAAAGAAGGTGAGGTCCATAAATATGGCGATGCCCAAATGCATGCCTATAATCCCCCACATCCAAAACCGTCTGACTCCTTTGATCCAAACAGCGATAGGATAGAGCAATTCTAACAAAATGACAGAGATGCCCATGACTAAGGGGATCCAGGCGTAATCTGCCATCCAGTCAAAAGAAAAACTGGTGCTCATCGGACGATTGACTGATTTCCAGATAGATTCGCCATTCCACCAATTGGGGCCTAAGGCTTTGCCAAAACCGCCAAAAAAGTAAATCACACACATATGCAGTTG
>JBCAWW010001069.1:0-2289 GCA_038534415.1 Bacteroidota bacterium
ATGCGAACGATCACCTCTTCGTGCTGAAAGGGCTTAGTCACATAGTCTACCGCGCCCATGCCCAGCCCTTTGACTTTATCCATTGGGTCGGAAAGCGCGGTCATAAAAATAATTGGAATATCTTCGGTTCGGCTGTTGTTTTTTATGCGGCAGCAGGTTTCAAATCCATTGATACCTGGCATCATCACATCTAGCAAAATCAGATCGGGTAAAAAAGATTCCAATCGTTCAAGCGCTGCTTCGCCATTGTTTGCTGTCGCTACCCGATATCCCTGAACCTGAAGCAGATCGAACAGGACTTGCAAATTGGTGGTGGTGTCGTCTACCACCAAAATAGTGATTATCTTTTCGGTGGTTTCTGCTCTGTTCTCGGTGGGCAGATTCTCAGTGGGTAGATTTTCAGTGCTCACGAGACGACAGCCTCCTGAATAGTTGGGCGAATAAGCTCAAGGATACCCTGATCATCAAATTGGTGACTCAATGACAGCAGGCGATCGGCTAGCGCATGATACCGATTGTCTATAGTTTTAAGGCGCTGGGCTTCTTGTTGAACATCTGCCATAAAGCCATTTTTGGCCGCAGCGTAAAGTGCTTTTAGCTCCGATGCTGGTGGCATGATGTAGGCTTCTGCGTCATGGTCGTTAGGTGGCTGAGTCATCAATGGAATATCGGACTTTGAGGTAATATTCGAGGCAATATTTGATTCGGCATTTGATCCGGAATTTGAGTGAGTGACAGTCCATTCTTTGGCCGGTGATAAATCGATTTCAAACCAGAATTTACTGCCTTTGCCCAGCTCACTTTCAACATGAATATCACCGCCCATTATCTGCACAATCTGACGACTGATGGCGAGGCCTAAGCCTGTTCCTTCTGCATTGCGATCGCGATTACTCGCTTGCTCGAACGGTGAAAAAATCTTTTGTAACTTATCAGCTGCAATACCAATACCCGTATCTTCAATCTCAAATCTCAGTCGCCAAGGCAAGTCGGCATTCGGCAATTCAGCATTCACAGAAACCTGAATAATATCGATACGAAGGGTGACAGTACCGCTATCTGTAAACTTAGTTGAATTGCCGAGCAAGTTCAACAAGACCTGACGTAGCCGTTTGTCATCTGCATTAACCGCAAGCGGCAGATCAGTCGGCGGATGGTAGATTAGCTGAACGCCTTTTTGATCAGCTTTGATGCGGCACATATCGACTGTGGCATTTAAAAACTCACCTAAATGAAAATCTTGGGGATAAAGTTCTGTTTTTTTCACCTCTAGCTTAGAAAAATCTAGAATATCGTTGATCAATAGCAAGAGGTGAGAGGCGCAATGGTGAATCGTTCCCAACCCTTTTTTATGTTTTCCCCCTGTGTCTGGATCTCTTTGAAGAATTTGGGTATAGCCTAGGATGCCATTGAGCGGTGTGCGTAGCTCATGATTCATATTGGCCAAAAAATCACTTTTGGCTTCGCTGGCCTGATGAGCCGCTCGTTCAGCTTCTTTATAAGGCGTGATATCTTGAAAAATGCCGATGAGCCCCATCACTTGTTTTTCATTGTCATAGAGCGGTACTTTGCTCATCTCTAACCAAGCTTGGTGTCCGTCGGCTCGTAGCTGCGGTTCAACAATACCGACCTCTGCTATTCCTGATTCGATGACGGTGTGATCGCTTTTCACAAAAACTTGAGCTTCCGCTTCTTCCCAGGGCAACTCATCATCCGTCTTACCCACCACTTTCTCTACTTCAACTCCTACAGTATCTGCAAAGCTTTGATTACATCCCAGATAAACATTTTCCTTGTCTTTCCAAAAAATCGACTGCGGAATATTGTTCATCACTAAGTTGAGAAGTTGTTGAGATGCCGAGAGAGCTTGCGTTCTCGCCTTGACTTTTTTTTCTAAGTTTTGAGAATAATCTTCGAGCTGTTGAAAAGATTTGCGTAAGTGTTGGCCCATGTGATTAAACGATTGTGCCAGTTCACCGAGTTCATCTTTTCTGGTAGTTGGCAGCGTTTCACTCCACTCCCCCTGGGCCAATCGCTTTGCGGCTTGGTTTAGCATCAGCGTAGGATTCACTACCAGCATTTTTGCTAAGTAGCGAACGGTCACAACCATAATCAATAAAATTGCAATTAAGCTCACGACTGTGGTCTGCTGTGCCTGGCGCTCCCGTTTCAAAACAGGGCGGGCATCTAGCTCTACAACAAGCAATCCACTAGGACGATCAAACTTTCCTAAGATCGGGCTGTAACCTGTTAAAACAGGAATGCCCGCACTGTTGTGAACAATTTTAG
>JBCAWW010001070.1:0-2286 GCA_038534415.1 Bacteroidota bacterium
CACAAAAACAGCGGTACTAAGGCCAGAGGCAGCCCAAACCAAGGGTGTAAGCGCCAGATATTGCGTCGAGCAGGGTGTAGGATCAAAATCATCAAACAAGCCATGCCGACGGTCAAAATGATCGCCGGTCCTTTGGTCAGTATTCCCATCGCGAGTGCCAACCAAAACCATAGCGGCCAATAGCCGGGCTTTTCATCTTTGAGCGTTCGCCAAAGGCTGAGTAAACCCAAAGTCTCCCAAAGCAATAACCAGCCGTCTGTCAAAGCGATTTTGCCCAACATAGGCGCAAAAAAGGAAGCCGCCAATATCATCGCGGCCCATTGAGATCGCTCGCCCCAATCCCGCTTAAAGCCCCACCAAAGCAGGCTAAACACCCCCAGCAGGGCCAAACTAGTAGGCAATCGCAGGGCAAATTCGGAAGGGCCAAAAATTTGATAAGAAAAAGTGATCGCCCAAAGGTGCCAAGGAGGTTTGCGATGGATTTCGGCCCAGACAAATTCTTGGGTGAGCCAATCGCCACTTTCCCACATATTGCGGGCCATACCAGCATAGGCGGCCTCATCTTGATCCCAAAGAGGCGTGCTGGCATTGCGGATGAGTAGCAATACCGTAAAGGCAGCTAAGCACCATAAAAAGAGGCGAAGCGAGCGATTCATGGGACTAAGATAAGGAAAGTATGGAGGCGGAGGTAATAGGGATTTCGATTGACAGTGGGTATTTTTTTTACTGCTGCGCAGAACGATTCTCTCCCTCGGCTGTATGGCCTTGCTACAACTTACTATCGCTAGAAAACAAAACGTATAAAAAGAAAGGCACTCCCAAAATCGCCGTGATGATACCGATCGGCAAACCTACTGGCGGCCAAATCCAACGGCTAAACACATCACAGGCACCGATAAAGATCCCTCCGAGCAGAGCTCCTGCAATAATATTAGGGCGATGAGCGCTCCCAAAGAGACTCCGGCAGGCATGCGGGATCATCATCCCGACAAAACCAATCGGCCCGGTATAGGCCACGGTCCCACCTACCACGATAGAACTGATTAGCAGAAGGGCAAATTTGAAGCGACTCACCCGCAAACCTAGACTTTGGGCCTGTCGATCGCCTAAGGCCAAAACGTCCATCTTGCGAGCAAATACAAACCCAAAAACGACGGCTAAGCCCAGCATGAAGCCGCTTACTTGTACACTTTCCCAGCGAGCACGGCTAAAACTACCAAAGGTCCAAAAGACCAATCGGCTGATCTGATCACTGTCTGCTTGGGTATAAATCAAGACTCCCGTCAGGGCAGAAAAGATGGCAGAAACCGCCACCCCAGCTATGAGCAATTTGGCATTGTCTTCAAATAAGGCCCGAAAGCCAAAGCCGAGCACCAATATCAAACTTGCCACACCTCCCAAAGTGGCAAATAGTGGATAACTAAAGGCGCTGATTGTCGCCAAGGGAATCAAACCGAGAATCACCAAATTGACCCCTAGTCCTGCTCCGGCTGTTAGGCCCATGATATAGGGATCAGCCAAAGGATTTTTGATCAGGGCCTGCATATAAAAACCGGCTAAACTCAAGACCGCACCAGTGATGATGGCTTGCAAGATACGCGGGAGGCGTAGGTCTAAGATGACCATGGCGTTGGAGAGTTCGGCACCGCCGAGAATCTGTAAGACCTCTGCTAGACTAAAGTCATATACCCCCAGCATCAGGCCCGCCAAAATGGTGAGCAGCAGCAGAATACTGAGAATGATGATGGACCAGAAGCGACGCAAGCTGATGAGTTGATTGATTGAGTCGGTGAATGATTGAATCCGCAATTTAGTCGCTCAGCTTTTCCAAACTTCAACAAACCAAATCTTCAACTATTCTCCGACAAAGTTTTCCCGATTGAGTTGGTTGTGAAGAATGTGGGTAAGCGCCATCAGTCCTTCTAACATCCTCGGGCCGGGGCGATAAAAGTAATCAGGATTTACGACATGTACCTGTTTGTTTTTATCAGCGGTAGTATTGTATAGCGCTGGATACTGGTTGATCAACTCTGCGTATACTTGATCACTGCCTGAGGGGAGAATTAGATACTCAGGATTGCGGCTCAAAATTTCCTCCACAGAACTTGTATAATAAGCCTCGTCTTTATCCGCGAATAGGTTGCGGCCACCTGACTTTTGAATGATTTCATTGAGGAATCCTTTGCCCCCCACAACGATGATCTCAGGATAGGCCGAAACGAGAATCAAAGTACCATATTTCACTTCGCCTTCTGTGGCAGCCGTGATTCGGGCTTCTAGATTTTC
>JBCAWW010001071.1:0-2286 GCA_038534415.1 Bacteroidota bacterium
TAACATTAGCTTAACATTAAATTTCACTTCTGATAACTTATGTGGATTTCGTCATATTTCTTGTGGAATACATGCAAGTCAAGCAAAATCGCATAAAGTTTTCCCACTTATCCACGGATCCATTACTACTATTAGTTTTTAAATATTTAAAAAAGAAAGAATAATAATAGAGAGAAGAAATTTAGTATTTCAAGGGGATTTGATTTTTTGAGCGGGCTGCTCCGCAGAACGCTTAGCCAAGGAAAGCCATTCGAAATCATCGACTCAATTCTTTTTGCGCCCACTTCGCTTTCGAATGCTGAGCATCGGCAGAGAAATCTCTGATTTGAACAGATTGGAGATTTTTCCCTTTGGTTTGAAATGAACGTTCCGCGAAGCGGAGAAAAACGGGGAGATCCCGGATATCACTTCGTTCTTCCGGGATGACGTGAAAAATTCCTCCTCCGTCATCCCGGAATGTGAGAGCAACGAACATATCTGGGATCTCAAGAGGAAAAGCGTTCTGCGAAGCAAGAAGAAATCAAGAAATCTCTCACCGGACTCGGATAAGATTGAAAAATCACGACTTATCCCCAAGACCCATATTGTGGATAGATTTCGGTCACAAAAGCTTAGTCTCTGATAATCAAATGATTTAATCTCAAAAAGCTTGTGTATTTTTGTGGAATAATCGGTGGATAAGCCATCCACCTCACCCGAAAAGGCCTGCAAAGCTCCTATCGCGTCAAAGCTTTACGTAACTTGTGAGCCCTTTCTGCAAAATGTATAGAATTTCATGGTAGAGGAAAACCCATCCGCCTACACTTCCATTTCAAATTTGGGAGAGTTTGGGCTGATAGACCGTCTGACAAAAAGAGTCCCGCAACGGCAAATTCGCACCCTCAAGGGAGTAGGCGATGATGCAGCTGTGGTCAAGTCGACAGATGGCAAAGTGCAAGTGTTTAGCAGCGATATGTTGGTTGAGGGAGTACACTTCGAATTGGGGTATATGCCACTCCGACATTTGGGCTATAAAGCAGTCGCTGTCAATGTGAGTGATATCGCGGCAATGAATGCGCAACCCTATGGCGTAACTGTTTCGATAGCAGTGAGTAGTCGTTTTTCAGTTGAAGCTTTGGATGAACTCTATGAGGGGATCAATTTGGCCTGTGAAAAATATGGAATTGACCTCCTTGGCGGAGATACGACCAGTTCCCGCAGTGGCTTGGTGATTTCGGTTACGGCATTTGGGGAAGAAGCCCAAGAAAAGCTCACTTATCGAGCTGGCGCCCAACCCAAAGACCTGATTTGTGTGAGTGGAGATGTAGGGGCGGCTTATGCTGGATTTTTGGTGCTCGATCGCGAACGCCAAGTTTTTTTGAAGGATCCTGCGATGCAACCTGATCTGACGGATTATGATTATGTGGCCGGCAGACAATTGCGACCTGATGCTCGAATGGATGTGGTCAATCGTTTGGCTCAGCTCGGCGTGCAACCCACAGCCATGATTGATGTCAGCGATGGGATCGCGAGTGAATTGCACCACATTTGTCATCAAAGCAAAAAAGGCGCGACGATTTATTCCAACAAACTGCCGATCGATCATCAGACGATGAAGGTGGGCGAAGAATTTGAAATCAGTCCGGTAACTTTTGCCCTCAATGGCGGTGAAGATTACGAATTGTTATTCACCGTACCGATTCAAGATTTTGACAAAATCAAAAGTGAAACGGGGATCACCATCATTGGGCATATCACCGATGAGCCTGGTCAATTGCACATTGTCTTGGATAGCGGCGAAGTCGTCGAATTGACCGCTCAAGGTTGGGAACATTTTCCGCCGGAAGAAAAAGAAGAAGAAAAATAAATGCGTTAGGACATTATGACAAAGATTATTTCCTACAACGTCAATGGTATACGAGCAGCTTCCAAAAAGGGGCTGCTCGATTGGTTACAAGAAGAGAAGCCAGATGTGCTTTGCATCCAAGAGACCAAAGCCCAAAAAGATCAGTTAGATGAGTCCGTGCTCAATCCGGATGGCTACCACACTTTTTGGTATTCGGCCCAGAAAAAAGGCTATAGCGGTGTGGCGCTTTTTACGCGTCAAAAACCCAATCATGTAGCGTATGGATGTGGCATCGAACGCTTTGATAATGAGGGCCGTGTGATCCGAGCTGATTTTGACAATTACTCGGTGATTTCGGCTTATTTTCCTTCGGGATCTAGTGGTGACCTTCGGCAAGCCGTAAAAGAATCCACAAAGCCAGAGTCTAAAAACTTTGTCACCCAATCGCGCTCATGCTGCAA
>JBCAWW010001072.1:0-2285 GCA_038534415.1 Bacteroidota bacterium
TGGCACTTTCCGAGTGATCAAAGAGTAGGCAATTTCAATGTTCATAAATAAAGCCCAGAGCATAAGCTCTGGGCTTTTCTATATCTAACAATCTCAGTTATCTAAAGACTAGTTATAATAAAACTGTAAAGTCGTACCCAAGGATTTTTGCAAGAGTATCCGCCACTCCTCCACCAAAAAGCAGACGGTATACAAATGCTGTCTCAATTGGTGCATAATCTCAACCCGCCCAGTCGGTTGACTAAACAAGATAGTTCCAATAGTCTCCTGTCCTTCTTGCATTTCCTGCAATATCTGCAAACTCATCTGCTGTAAAGTCAAAAACAAAGGATGCTTATGCTTCACGCCCAATTGTTTGCGCACAGCCTCTACCCTCTCTTGTAGCAGCCTTAGCTTCTCTCGACAGGAAACCAAATAAAGTTGCTCAGTCAAACCCGCCGTTCCGACCTCGTCAAATAGCGCCCAAAGCGACTGATTAGGCAGATCAATCCGCTCAGTCTCTAGCC
The DNA here is from genome assembly GCA_038534415.1 of Bacteroidota bacterium. Lineage (GTDB taxonomy): Bacteria > Bacteroidota > Bacteroidia > J057 > J057 > JBCAWW01. The sequence goes on from JBCAWW010001072.1 coordinate 507, forward strand.
AGAGAGCCTTTTCAGTATGATAAGGAAAGAATTCAGACAACATGGCAGCCCATTTCCACAAATATTAGCATTTCTAATATTATTAGCAAATATTTTTAGCTTTTATCTGTAAATTGAGGTATGCCAACTTCTTCGCTGCAAAAGCTACTTTTATTAGCCTTTATGTCCCCCATGGTTCTTGCCAAGGCGCAAAGCTTAGCGATCAATTGGCAAAAGCATATTGAGACGGTTTCTAGCTTTTCCTCTCCGAGAACGATAGATCTCAATGGCGATAGCATTCAAGACATCGTCATAGGCGCTGGCATAGAGGAAATGCCCTCCCCGCAAGGCATCTATGCGTTCGACGGAGTCGATGGTCAAATCATCTGGCAACGATACGCTCGCGACCAAATTTATGGCAGCCCTCTCTTTCACGATCTCAATCAAGATGGCACCCCAGATGTGATCATTAGCGGTCGTAGCGCCCAATTGATGGCCCTCGATGGCACTAATGGCTTTTTACTTTGGGAATTTTGGTCCGATACCCAAGGCTCACCCCTGCAGAGCGACTGGTTCAACTTTTATCTCCCCCAATGGATCGGCGATCAAGATGGCGATAGCATACCTGAGCTCATCATAACCAATGGCGGCGATCCCAGACTCATCCCCTCAGACAAAGACCGTCCTGCGGGCTACCTCATGGCGATCAGTGGGGCCAATGGACAGATTTTACAAGTCGACAGCATGCCCGACGGTCAGGAAACCTATAGCTCTCCACTTTTGGTTGATTACCAGCAAACAGGAGATCCTTATATACTTTTTGGTAGCGGTGGAGAGACAGTTGGGGGCAGTTTGTGGGAGGTACAGCTTAGTGATTTTCTCCAAAACGGCCTCAGCAATGCACAAGCTTTAGTGAGTAACCCAGAAAAAGGTTTTGTAGCCGTTTCGAGCCTAGCAGACCTGAATCACGACGGTGTCCCAGACATTATCGTTCCGCAATTGCGGGAAAATATTATCGCGATCGACGGCAATAGCAAACAAGAAATCTGGCGACATACAGAGCCTTTTCACGACTTTTATGTTTCCCCCAGTATCGGACAGTTTATTGGCGACGAAAGTCCCGACATTTTCACCACGGCCTCTTTGGGCAATTGGCCATTTTATCAAAGTAGTATCCGCCTTTTGATCGATGGCAGTAGTGGTCAAGTCGTTTGGACAGAGCAGGGCTTTCCCTTCCAGTTATGTTCAGGTTTAGCGCTCGATTGGGACAACGACGGCTTCGACGAATTGATTTTTCCCCTCAACGAAGACACTGCTAGTAATGGGCAGTATTATCAGCATCAATTGTATCTCTATGACTTCAACGATCAGCTTTCTTATCCCTTAGACAGTATTCGCCCTGGCGTGATGATGTTTTCTATGCCTATAATTAGCGATCTCGAAAAGGACCAAAATTGGGAGTTGATATTCACCACTCATGACAATACCGACAATTGGTATCAGCCAGCAGGCTTTAGCATCTATAGTGTAGATTTGGGCCGCTTCGCGGAACGCTTGGCTTGGGGAGGCTATCAAGGCAGTCTAGCCAATGGATTTTATCCCCAAGACTTGGTTTTGGGCTTAGCAAGTAGCCAAATCGCAGGCTTAGCAGTCTATCCTAATCCTGTCCAAGAGACCTTAAGGCTGCGTTCGGCCGCAGGCCAAATCATAGTTGGTATGGGTGCAGACAAAGAAAGCGCGGGTAGCGGGCTGCTGATACTGACGAAAACGACCTATTTGGTTAGGTTTTAGGACTAAAGC
>JBCAWW010001073.1:0-2285 GCA_038534415.1 Bacteroidota bacterium
CGCCAAAAATCTAAGCAAAGGTGCAAAGGCCGGTACTATACTTTTAGTTTGTCCCAACTTCGTCAACAGTAGCTGTTGATCAAGTTGATAATTTTTTGGTGGAGAAGTTGATGGATTTCAAAGCGTTGATATCTGCGATTGCGGCAGACCATAGACTCAATATCACTATAGGTAAGGTAGACTTCTTCCTCCCCAAAGCTTTGCATATAATCGATTAGAACAGCTCGCATTTCCTTCTCTAAGAACGATTGGGAGCCTTGTAGGAGTTTTTCTCTTGCCGGAGTATGAAGAAAGCTAGGATGAAACCATAATCGCCCTTGACGAGGATGCGCCATTTCTCGGTTTTGAAGAAAATGAAGAAAAGCCGGAATCTCACGGGTCATTTGCTCTAATAGATCTGGGTTTTCGGGTCCTTTGATGACAGGGACCTTCAAGATCCAGAAACGCTGCTCTTCAGGTTTTAGCGGAATACAATGAGTTTCGTCGTTGGAGGTAAAAACGAATTTGACAAAAAGGTCCACATCTTCCTTGTCTTTACCTTTGCCGTGCACTTTAACTCTGGGTGCAGTGGCCATAGATTTCACTTTTTCTAGCACTACTTTTTTCTCAATTACCCCTTCATCAATCAAGGCTAATAATTTAGTGGCCCAGCTACTATTGAAGCTATCGGTCAGATCGTCATTGCCACATAAGGTAGCATTAGGACCAAAGATTTTTTGCAGGAAGAACATAAAGGTTGATTTGCCCGTTCCGCCATAGCGGTTGACTAAGACAATGATGGGGAGTTTGCGCCAAGGTTCACGGTACAATAGGGTCAGATAATCCAATCCCATGAGAAAACGTGCTTTGCCAGAGGGAGCAAGCTGCTCTCCGAAGATATGCTTAAGAAAATCTTCAATGGTAGACCAATCACCAGACTTTATTGAATGGCTTATCGGATGATAGAGGTTGTAAGCCTTTGAGCCATTGGGGGTGATGATAGATTGCTGGAAGTTGGAGCTATGGTCAGGTAGATTGGTGAAAGTGTCATATTTATCAATCCAAGAAAGGAAGTTCTTTTGTTTTTGTTCGATGAGGTAGTCTTGCTTTAATGCCCCTACACTCCAGCCTTTGAGAACAGTCTGAATTTCTCCTTGAGAGTTGATAAGCTCTACCTTTTTAAAATAATCGCAACCAATACGAAGAAATTTAACTGCGTCGGGATGCATTAAAGTTTCAACTTGGTCGCTTTCAAGGCGGTATTGAAATTTCCCTTTCCTCCACAAAAAGGGACTTCCCCCAATTTGATCGGCAAAGGCTCGATAGAAGCGTTCGACAGCGTCGAGGAAAAAGATCCGTTTTAGCAGCAGATCTGTATATCCTTGCAAACTATGGCTATTGAAATGAGACGAGTTAGGATTAAGGGAACAAAAGTCTAGAGTGATTTGCCTGATATTAGGACTAGCTTGCATTAATAAATCATCTAATCCTTTAGCGGTAGGATCTGTGAGATAGGCAAGATAAGAGGATAGACCTAAGCGTTCTGCGCAGCTGTAAAAAGCTTTAGTAGCTCCATAAAAACTAAAGAGTCGCTCTGTTGGATCTTTGTCCGGGGAAAACTGGATTTGCCGGCAATCACTATCGAAGAGAAGAACTAGTTTTTGGACCTGACATCGTTTAATTAAGTGCTTCAGTTCTGCTTTGAAGTCCAGGCGATTGGAGTCTCTAAAGTTCCATATTCCAGAAATACCGATGATAGGCAGGCCTTCTAAATAGCCTTTGAAAGCTTTGAATTGCCCTTCAGTGATGAATAGTAAAGGAATAGGGGTTGCGGCTTGATAGTCCTTAATGATCTGAGGAGTAAAGTAAACCCTCGAGCTCGTCCCAGAGGGTTGTACATATTTGCGTCCTTCGGTTGGAGATTTGAGACGTTTGACCCGATAGGGTTTTTCGGTACGCCAGCGACCTGACTGGTAGGATTCGACTTCTCCCAGTAGGTTAAAGTAATGGATCAAGATATTGCCTTGTGCATCTTCACTAAAATGTGGATGGTGATGCCAGCCTCGGGGACTATCATTGGCCACCTTAAAAAGATTTTGCGCACGACTAATACCCAGCGCCTTCAGACGGGTATTGAGATAAGACATAGTAGCGGAGCTGAAATTGAATTAGCGAATAGAGTTTTTGCGATGTGCATTTGTCCTCATATAGTGGAGGACTTCGGACCAACGGTAGTAGATGCGATTGCCTGCAATAAAGAATGGTAATCCTTTTTTGCGATAAGACTTGAGGGTGCTCATAGAGAC
>JBCAWW010001074.1:0-2283 GCA_038534415.1 Bacteroidota bacterium
CTTCGGCTTTATAAGCTCCATGTAGCCAATTGATCAAAAAGCCTCCTAATAGAAGCAAGCTACCGCCCATCAAAAAAATGGAGAACTCTGTCCTACGTGATCGTTTCATAGTCTGAAATTACGTTTCCAAGCGGCTGATCGATAATATTTTAACGTTTTTTAACTTTATTTCAAGGATGCTTAACGATGAAGCATTTTATCTTCGTAGCAAATCTTAAATCAATGAAATCTCTATTTTTTACCTTTTTATTGACGCTTCCCCTATTGAGCTTGGCTCAAACGCAAGGAACGGTTATCTATACTGAGACGATGAAGCTCGATATTCAATTTGAAATGCCAGAAGGCATGAACGAAGAGATGATGGCTGCTATCCCTAAATCTCAATCAAGTACAAAAGTCTTATACTTCAACGAATCTGAGTCCATCTTTAAGGACATGCCTCAAGATGAAGAAGGAGATGGAATGAGTTGGAATGGCTCTTCTGGAGGGGCGGAAGTCCGTATGGTAATGCGTCAGCCTGAAAGTAGTTTTTATCTCAACTTTGATGATGCAAGGCGAATTGAGCAACGCGAATTTATGGGTAAAGTATTTCGTATCAGTGGGGATCTACCCAGCTATGAGTGGAAAATTACAGGGGAGCAAAAGACCTTTGAAGACTATGTCCTCATGCAAGCTACCTTTGAAGACAGCACGCGTAAAATAGTAGCTTGGTTTTGTCCCCAAATTCCTGTTTCTGGTGGTCCTGATGCCTTTAACCAACTTCCTGGCTTGGTGCTAGAGGTAGATATCAACGACGGTGAACGTACTTTTGTCGCTACTGATGTCTCTCTTGGAGAACTCGAAAATCCCATCGAAAAACCCAAAAAAGGAAAGGAGATCAGCCAGGAAGAATTTGAAGTAGTGGTCGCTGAAAAGATGAAAGAAATGGAAGCCGAATACGGTGGCTCTGCTGGTGATGGTGAAGTACGCATAATCATCAGAAACTAATCGATTTTTACACTTTGACTATATAAGGATTAGAGATTGGGAAATCTGCAAGAGAGATTGCCTCTCAAGCGATTTTAAGCTCTCTAGTCAATCGCTCTACATTTTTTCAAACAATCGTATATGCGCTTTCTCCTAAAGTTGGCGGTAGGGATGCTTGTGTCTTTACTGATACAATCAAATGCCTTCGCCCAAAGCCCCAAAACCAATATTAGCGCGACTATCGCAGATAGTGCTGAAACCCCCATAGCCGGAGCTTCCGTGGTGCTGTTGCGCGCAGCGGACTCGGTCCTAGTGAGCTTTGCCATGAGTAATGGTGAAGGTAAAGTAGTGCTTCGGCGAATCCCCCAAGGCAAATATTTGTTTCAGGTATCTGCTCTCCAGTACAGCCGCTATTCGGAGCCCTTGTTGGTGGAGGGCGGCCTTGCCGAACGCGAGCTCGGTATCATCAAGATGTATGATCCTGAGTATACGCTGGGGGAAACCGTCATTGAAGGTGAGCGAACGCCGATCTTTATCAATGGAGATACTTTGGAGTATAATGCAGATGCCTTTAAAACCCAGCCTGGTGATAATGTGGAGGAACTTTTGCGCAAATTGCCCGGTGTAGAAGTGCAGCGCGATGGGACTGTCAAGGCTCAGGGAGAAGAAGTGCAGCGTGTATTAGTGGATGGCAAAGAGTTTTTTGGGGATGATCCTCAAATGGCCACCAAAAACCTTCCAGCCGATGCCATAGATCGGGTACAAGTCTTTGATAAGGCTTCTGAAACCGCTGAGTTTACCGGTATAGATGATGGCAACGAGCAAAAGACCATCAACCTCAAACTCAAGGAAGACAAAAAGCAAGGTGCATTTGGTAAGTTGACGGGCGGTTATGGGACAGATAATCGCTATGAAGGCAAGGCCAATATCAATCGTTTTACCAATCGCCTGCAGCTTTCGGCCTTGGGGATGATGAACAATATCAATGAGGCAGGCTTTTCGCTGAACGATTATCTCAATTTTATGGGCGGTATGCAAAACCTCATGGCAGGAGGGGGAGAAATGCGACTAACAATCGAAGATGACGGCTCATTGCCGATTGATATGGGCGATAATCAGGGCTTGATCAATACTGCTGGCGGTGGACTCAACTTCAATTACGATATCACCAAAAAGACTGAGCTCTCGGTCAATTATCTCTATTCTAATATCAAAACCAGAAGGGATCGGGAAGTATATCGCGAGAACTTCTTGGGCGACCAGACCTATATATCAGAGACAGAGCAAGACCAACTCAGTCAGTACAACCAGCATGGC
>JBCAWW010001075.1:0-2282 GCA_038534415.1 Bacteroidota bacterium
AAATCTCTGTGATCATGGGTTCGTGACTTTGTCCGACAATACTCAGGCTATTGATATCTAGGGCATCAGGGAGATTTTGGATACGAATGTTCTGAAATTTCGCTTTGACGACATATATCTGCCAGATAGCATGTCCAATCCAGCGGCTAGTCAAGGTTATGTGATGTTTCGGATCTATCCAAAACCCAATCTTCCCGATCATACGCTGGTAGAAAACAAAGCCGAAATCTATTTCGACTTCAATGAGCCCATTATCACCAATACGGTCAGCAATACTTTATTAGCAGTACTTCCGACTGTAGATACCAGTCTAGTTGTTGTCCAGACGTGTGAAGCTAGTTATCAGCTTAATGGGAGGCTATATGAGCGGAGCGGATTATATTATCAACACCTTGACAATCAACTTGGCTGTGATAGTGTAGTAGCGCTTTCCTTGAGTGTAGCACCCTTCAATACTGAGACCTATGTTTCGGGAGATAGTATTTGGGCTGCTTCGCAGAACGCTTCGTCTTATCAATGGATCGATTGTAGTACCAACCAACCCATCAATGGGGCAAATGCGCCATACTTTATTCCGCCAAGTACAGGTTTCTATGCCGTTCAGATTGAGGGCGGTGCTTGTAATAAGACTTCAGAATGCACCTCATTTTGGAGTGTGGGCATAGAGGATTTGCCAAGCTTAATATTGGATTATTACCCAAATCCGACCAAGGGCCAAGTGGAAATCGTTCTGGGACAGAAAGTAAATAATATAGAGATCCGCATTGTCAATCAGCTAGGCCAAGAAGTTTCTCGGCAGACTTTTCGCCAAAAAGACCAACTCAAGCTTGACTTACCCAAAGTAGCAGGCATATATTTTCTTCATCTCAATCTAGATGGCAAAGCTGAGAGCATTAAGGTATTGAAACTGTAGCCTCTCTTATTTAGGCTTACGCAACAATGGCGGTATGTCTCGCACCAATTGGATCGGCATCCAACTTTGGTCAGGATCGCCTTTGCCGTGTATGAGGAGATGCCCGCCGTATTCGCCGCCGTCAGGATCGCAATGTACGATCATGAGGCTGTAGGAGTCGCCCTCCTGCGGAGAACGCCAAGTCGGATCAGAAGTAGCAAAGGTCTGCCGCATATCGATGCGGGCCTCAAGCACATAAGAAGCCGCTTGGGTAAAGCGAATCTTATACTCTACTGCCTCCTCGGGCAGGGGGGTCTCCAAAAAAGTAGTGTCCGGATTGCCACGCCTCCACCAAGCTCCATAATCAGGATAAGTGGTATCGATTACAAAAGCAAAGCCATGATTACCAGCCCCAAAGGTTTCATCGATCGTATCCAGGGGGGCTTCTATAAAAAAAGCAATGGCGTCTTTGTAGTACCAGCGTTTGGGGGCATGGCGAGACTCCGCTATATCGTTGAAATTGTCGTAGACAATGGCGCCGATATACAGACTGCTATCATCCCAAGCGAAGTAATATCGAGCTTGCAAATCATGGTTGAGCAAATCCAAGACTGAATGCTTGGTCAGGCGATTACGCTTGGGCTCATACCAGGAGGTTTGTGCAACTCGCTGCAAGTCCCATAAGCCATCATGGTAGGCACTGTCTTTCCATTCGTGGAGATTGCCATCAATGACTGGCGGCACTGAAAGATATGGGAGTTGAGCGTTCTGCGCGAGCAGGCTCGGAACACAGCATACAAACAAAATCCCCAAACAGAAAGTGAGGAAGGAAAAGGGAGTATTTTCAGTGCGAAATGGTACGCAAAAAGCAGAAATTGGGAGAAGACAAGCGTTCTGCGAAGCAGGGAAAGAAAAAAAATCACTAAAGCGCATAGAAAATATTTGGCAGGCGATTAAACCCAATATAAGGATCGCAGTCAATTCAAAAAAACCATATGAAATATCAGTATTTGATCCTTGGACTCCTAGTTGTATTTGCCGTCGCCTGTAAACCCGAAAAGATCGAAAAGGATCAAGAACAACAAAAAACCTATAGTTGCTCAGATACCGATAGATTTAGCGAAACTGACTTTTTTACGGAAGGAGAAATTGATACTGAATTTGATGTTCGCTACGGAAGCGCGATCGATTGGCAAGGAGCTGATACCGAACTACTTTTTGACGTCTTTTATCCACGGATGGAGCTTGATAGCCTTAGCTTGCGCCCTGCGATCATGACCATTCATGGAGGAGGTTTTCAAGGAGGCAGCAAAGAAAGTTGGCGAGATGAATGCCTTGAATTTGCGAAGAAAGGTTTTGTAGCATTTACCATCCAATATCGCCTAGGTTG
>JBCAWW010001076.1:0-2281 GCA_038534415.1 Bacteroidota bacterium
GATCACAGATTAGTAGTGTTACGGTTTCACCGAACGTTAGTAATCTGTGATCCGCCAAAGGCCGAAATACTACGCGTACCCGTGCTATTGGAACTTCCTACTCCCGTGATATAAGAATAATTCCCGCCAGTATAAGCCCCATAGAGCACATTGCTAGCATCATCATAATCTGTAGGATTGATAAAACGGCCCGCACTGCTACCGATAGAGCGACTGGTTTGGCTCCCCCAGTTATTGGTCGTGATATAATAACTGTTGTAAACATAGGAGGATATCTGTACCGCACTATTGGTTTGGTCGATATGGCAAAAGGCACCATCTCCACCGGTTACTTCTGAGGTAGAATTGATCCCAGCACCTGTAAATCGCTGAGTACCATTATCCTGTGCACCAGCCAAATAGACATTGGAGTTAGCCGTTGGACTAAGGTCCGCGGCATAAAACTGAGTAACATTATAGTCATCGAAGATCCCACTGACCGTAGGGGTAGAATTGCTAGCATTGGTGGTGCGATAAATACCCCCATCATTACCAAAATAGAGTCTACTTGAACCATCAAATACCATCGCATGCTGGTCAGCGTGCATATACTGATAACCGCCTCCGCCATACCATTGGGTAATCTGAGACCAACTAGAACCCGAATTATTGGAGACTAACACATCAATACCGCCGATAAAGACTTGGTTAGCATTGGTCGGATTGACCGCACAGATCAAATCGTACCATGCTTGCCCACGACAAAAGTTGGCCATCCCAAAAGCGCCTGGTACCGATAGCGAGGTCCAAGAAGAGCCAGAGTTGTCGGTACGATAAATCCCTGAGCAATCATAGTTAGTACCCTGAAAAACCGCATATACTCTGGCAGAGTTAGAAGGCGCACAGGCCAATTCAATCCGCTGATAGCCAGAGGAAGGTAAGCCTCCGCCCGTTAGTTTGGTCCAACTAGTACCACCGTTGGTGGAACGATAGATTCCATCTGTTTGAAACAGGCCCATAGTCGCATAAAGCGTACCATTGGAAGCTCTTTCAATATCAGCCGCACGATTGGAGCTAGCGCCCGAAGAAGTACCAAGCACTTGACTCCAGCTCGTCCCACCATCGGTAGAGCGCTGGATACCGTCATTACGTGTTAGGGCAAATAGATCCCCATTGGTATTGACGAGTAGCTTTTGCACATAATGAAAGTCAATGTTGTTGGTAGCGCTTAGTTGCGTCCAGGTGCTACCCCCATTGCTTGTTTTCCAAATACCGAGCCCACGAATTGCATCCGCATTAAAAAATCCTTCGCCTGTACCAAAATACATCACCGAGGAGTTAGAGGGGTCTTGGACGATGGAGGAAACGGCAATATTATCAAAGAGATCGTTTACCGGCGACCAATTAGGACTGCTAGATAAGCCATTGGTGGTTTTCCACAGCCCCCCACCGACACTACCGACCCAGATCGTATTACCACTGGCATCAGCCGCATCAATCAAAATAGCACGGGTACGACCTGAGACATTGTCAGGCCCCCTTTCGTCCCAATTGATACCAGAAATTGCGGCGCGGGTATAGTCTGGATCACGGCGCAAACGATCGGCATAAGCTCGTGCCTCTATCAGTCGGTCCCGCGGCACTTCATTGAGAGCCGGATCCTTAGTCATTTCATATTCCTGCTCAATAGCGGCTTCAATCGCTTTTTGCTTAGGGATTTTCTGAATTTTGTGTTGGGTTGGCGTTAGCTGAAAAATCAGGAATAGGCATCCTGCTGCCCCTAGCAAAGTTGCTAGGGCAATAGTAGTTTTCTGCATGAGGTGTGATTTTAAGCGTTAACTTAATTAATTTAGAAACTAGGGTGAGTTTTTGTCGAATAAGCGTATGAAGAAATCCCTATGTCTTAAACTATTTAGTTCCCTCAGTCGAATGAATACGTTTTTATCAAAAAGCTTACATCTTTCTCGAAAAATTATTGGCGGCAGAAATATTCGAATCATCAGTATTTCTCAAATTGTAGGATATGTCTTTCTAGGCCTGCTTTTTAGTGGTTGTGGATTGACATTGAAAAGTAAGGTTAAGCGAAGCTTTGAGCAGAATTTATTGTCGCCCCAAAAGTTGCACAAACACTTTACAGGCATCTCGATATATGCGCCTGATAAGCAGGAGTTTAGTATTTGAAGCAGGAGTAAAATACTTATGATCCTGATAGTTGTAAATAAACTCCTGCTTTTTAGTGGTTGTGGATTGACATTGAAAAGTAAGGTTAAGCGAAGCTTTGAGCAGAATTTATTGTCGCCCC
>JBCAWW010001077.1:0-2279 GCA_038534415.1 Bacteroidota bacterium
ATCATTGAAGGGCAATCCACCGCTGGATATACGGCCCCTGCTAATCAAGACCTCGATAAAGATGGAATTGATGATGCCTATGATGTAGACTATGCACCAACCGGATACATTGTCCCACATGACCTAGAGGGAGACAATACGCCTGACTATCGCGATCTAGACACAGATAACGACGGCAAGAGTGATCCATTGGAAGGATATGATACAGATGGCGATGGTACTGCAGAGATTGTAGCTTTAGGACAGGATAGCGATGGTGATGGCTTGGATGATGCATTTGACAAGGATAACAACAGTCTCACCGATACTTTTGGGGCCGATAATACGGATACCCCAAGCAGCTTCCCACCTTCAAACACTGTCGCGAATGAGCGCGCTTGGCGAGCTGTAGGTGGTGGCAATTTCCCTGTAGAATGGCTCGACTTCCAAGCAGTATGGCAGGGCAGTAATGCCGAAATTAGCTGGGCTACGGCTAGCGAAATCAGCAGTGATTACTTTGCGATTGAGCGCTCGCTAGATGGACAAGCGTTCCATGAAATGGGCAAAGTACAAGCAGCCGGCAATGCCAGCTCAGTGTCTCAATATGCCTTTACTGACGAAAATGCAGCAGAACTGAAATTGACCAAATATTTCTACCGTCTCAGACAAGTAGACCAAAACGGTGAATTTGAGTACAGTAATACGATTGAGTTGGATTTGAGCTTACGAGAAGGAGATATCTCTCTCGCAGCCTATCCCAATCCCGCACAAGACATGATCGAGATTCGCTATGCAGCCTTCCAGGCAGGCAATCTTGAACTCAGGATCTTCAATAGCATCGGACAATTAGTCCACGAACAAAATATCCGGTATGACAAGGGCAACCAGTTCCAAAGTTTAGATATCTCTAACTGGACTCCTGGTATGTACGTGATTGAGTTAGCCTCTGAAAATTATGCTAGCTCTCTCAAGATTGTCAAACAGTAGGCAGCAAAATAGAGCGTAAGCTCTAATCCCTAACCAGTGGCTTCGATGATTTCGGAGCCACTTTTTTTTAGTCCCTCCCCAAAGCCAACTTATAAGTAGCCAGGCACCGCTCTCGCGCCATTTTATGATCTACTATCGGCTTAGGATAAGCCGGAGTACCATACTCAGGAACCCATTTACGGACATAAATGCCTTTAGGATCAAACTTTTTGAATTGAGATTCGGGATTGAATATCCGGAAATAAGGCGCTGCGTCAGTCCCACAACCAGCTGCCCACTGCCAGCCGCCATTGTTGGAGGCTAGCTCGAAGTCAAGTAGTTTCTCTGCGAAGTACTGCTCACCATGCTGCCAATTGATCAGCAAATGTTTGGTGAGGAAACTGGCGACTACCATTCTGGAACGATTGTGCATATGGCCGGTGGCAGCAATTTCTCGCATACCTGCGTCGACCATCGGATAGCCTGTCTTGCCTGCTTTCCAGGCTGCAAACTCTTCCATATTATCTCGCCACTGGATCGCACCATACTGAGGCCGGAAGGGGCCGTTGACCACATGGGGAAAGTTGGCTAAGATTTGCATATAAAACTCTCGCCAGATCAATTCATTGAGATAGGTCTCATTGAGGGCTTTGGCGACGCGAACAAGTTTCCTGATACTAAGCGTACCAAAGCGCAAGTGGAGGCCCGTACGACTGGTACCGGTGATGGCGGGGAAATTACGGGTTTGATCGTATAATTTGATAATCTCCTTGTCGGGGATGCGTTCTGGGAAGCAGGTATCAGTAGGCTCAAATCCCATCTCTTCAAGACGGGGGATAGCTAGGGCAGGGGAGGACCAAAATTGGCTAAAGTGTGCTTCGGTTTTTACATCAGCTAGCCGTTCTGGGGTGAGAGCTGCCTTCCAAGCCTTAGAAAATGGAGTAAAAACGGTATAAGGAGTACCTTTGCTTTTAGAGACAATTTCCTGACGCTCAAAAATGACCTGATCGCGATAAGTTTCAAATCCAACTCCCTGCTTGGCAAATCGTTCCTTTAGCTCCCCATCCTTTGGAGGGCATAAGGCTCATAATCGTGATTGGTATAAACACAGCTAAAATCGTACTCCTGCACCAATTGAGGCCAAATCTCTAAAGGCTTGCCGTATTTGACCAGGAGACTACTACCTAGCTCCCGTAGCGAATTTTGGAGCTCAGTGAGTGTCCGATGAATAAAGTCTACCCGCGCATCATGGGAAGCTAATTCATCCAATATCTCTTTATCAAAAATAAATACAGGGACTACCTGCTTGCCACTCTTGAGCGCATGAGCTAGCC
>JBCAWW010001078.1:0-2277 GCA_038534415.1 Bacteroidota bacterium
CCCCGGTAATTGCAGCACATCATAATAAAAGCCGTCTTGTTCATGCCAGAGCGGTGTCCAATCCTCACCGATATGATTGAGGGTCTCCGCGATATAGACAAAGTGCTCAAAAAACTTAGTGGTGATATCTTCAAATGATGGATCGACTAAAGAGATTTCGAGCGCCATTTGCATCAGTTGCAGTGAGTAGGCAGCTACCCAGCTTGTACCATCTGCTTGCTCTAGGTGGCCCCCTCCGGGTAACTCATTGCTCCGGTCAAAGACTCCGATATTATCCAAACCGAGGAAGCCCCCTTCAAAGACATTGTTGCCATTGATATCCTTGCGATTGACCCACCAGGTAAAATTAATGGAGAGCTTTTGAAAGACCCTTTTGAGGAAATTGATATCGCCTTGGCCCGTCCGCTCCTTTTCCATCTCGTAGATTTTGAGCGCGGCCCAAGCATGCACGGGTGGATTGACATCCCCAAAATTCCACTCATAAGCCGGTATTTGACCATTGGGGGCCATATACCATTCTCGCAGCATGAGGATGAGCTGGTCTTTGGCAAAATTGATGTCCACCATCGCCAATGGCACACAGTGAAAAGCCAAATCCCAAGCCGCATACCAAGGATACTCCCATTTGTCGGGCATAGAGAGGATGTCCTGATTGTTGAGGTATAGCCAATTGCGGTTACGCCCCTTTTTGCGTTCTGGAGGCGGCGGGGGCTGGTTAGGATCGCCCTCTAGCCACTGCGGCACATCAATGTGATAGTATTGCTTGGTCCAGAGCATACCCGCCAAAGCCTGCCGCTGTATATTGCGTTGCTCTGCTGTCAGAGACTTGGGATGGATTTGGTCGTAAAATTTGTCGGCTTCTTTGAGCCTAGCGGAAAACGCCTGATCAAAACCCTTGCCTAAGGGATCTTTTTGCGCTTTTTTGCTCAAACGCAAACGCACCGTCTTGGCCTCGCCCGGCGCCAGGGTCCAGTGATACAAGGGGGCGGCTTTGGTTCCGTTTTTTTTCTCTTCGAGGAACGCGTAGTCGTTTTGGATTACGGCTTTATGAAAGTCATCTTTGACGAAGGCAGTAGGATTTTTCTTTTCTCCGAAAACGCGTACCCGATTCGTTTCATTTTCGGTAAAGAGGCAGCGTTCGGCGGAGTCGTAATAAAAATGAAAGCCTCCAATCCGATGTCTCTCGGCCAATAGTTCTCCCTCAGCTTGAAATGAAATCTTAGGTTTTGGTTTATCAGGCCTAAACGACCAGCGATTGCGAAACCACAAAGTCGGCAACAACCAAACAGGCGCGGCCTCAGGGCCCCGATTATGCACAGTCAGCTTAATCAGTAAGTCCTCCGCTTCGGCTTTGGCATACTCTATCTCTAGATCGAAATAACGATTTTCGTCAAAAACCCCAGTATCGAGGAGTTCATATTCGCGCTCATAGCGCGAGCGCTTGGCATTGGTCTCTACGATCTCATCATAAGGGAAGGCCGCTTGTGGATACTTATAGAGCGCCTTCATATAGCTATGGGTAGGCGTATTGTCGAGATAGTAATAGAGCTCTTTTACGTCCTCGCCATGATTGCCTTCTGGCCCTGTCAAGCCAAACAGACGTTCCTTCAGGATAGGGTCATTACCGTTCCACAAAGTGGGAGCAAAACACAAACGACAATATCGATCAGTGATCCCCAATAGCCCATCTTCCCCCCAACGGTACACCCGCGAGCGAGCGTGGTCATGCGGAAAGTAGTTCCAAGCGTCACCATTGGCACTATAATCTTCACGTACTGTCCCCCACTGGCGTTCACTAAGATATGGCCCCCAAAAGAGCCAATCTTCTTTCGCTTGGGGCTTGGCATAATAGGCGTCTAGTCGTTTTTGCTCCTCCATAGTCCGAAATTAGGGAATCTCTCTTGGAAGTTTCGGGACTAATGAAAATTTAATCTGCGGTAGGGTTTGACTCATACGGATCAATAGGATTTGAAGCATTTCTTATTCTTTGCATCAAGAAATATCTCCACTCGCACAGGCCACAAGCTCGTCAAAGAGGTTTTCGCACTAGCCTTTTGCAGGCGTGCATAACGCGTAGACCATATTATCCCCCTTTTTTCTTTTTATTTTCTAATTCTGCCTGCAACTCAAGGAGTCCTTCGGTGGTGATTATTTTATCATATCCATTGGTGCTCAACCCTTGGATTAATTCTTTATCACCTGTCCACAATCTTGCATTCAAGAATTCATTTAAAGAGACAAAGGCAATGTCATCCGCATGACCACGCTCGCTCGCGG
>JBCAWW010001079.1:0-2277 GCA_038534415.1 Bacteroidota bacterium
CTAGGGACATGCGTTTAGCCATGTCCCTAGTATGAGGATTATTTCGGGCTCTTTACCGCAAACCAATCAATCTTGCGAGAAAGGTACATCACTACTCCCATTACGATAAACAAACCTATGCCTCCCATCAAGAGGGCATAATCTTGCATCTGGATGATGGAGTAAATAAAGCTGTAGAGGATGACTAGGATCAGGCCGATCACCCGGGTTACGGCAATATTTTTGGAGATGCTATGTGCATAAAGCGTAATCATGGAGATGATGGCAGTACTCGCTATCAGGTAGCTATACATAAAGGAGATGTGCTCGGAGAGCGCAATCAATAAAATGTAAAAAATACAAAGTGCTAAACCGACGATGATGTATTGTATCGGATGTATGCGCACCGCGCTGAGAATTTGCACAAAGAAGAAAATCAAAAAGGTAAGGGCGATAAACATGGCAGCGTACTTGGCCGAACGCATACTCTTTTGATACTCATCGACCGGTATGATCAGATTGACCCCAAAAGCGGACTGACTGATACCAGAAGTACTACCTTTGAAGCTTTGTGGATAGGGCCGATTGAGGTGCAGTACTTCCCAATTGGCCTGAAAGCCATCCTTACTGATGTCTCTTTGGTCTGGCAAAAAAGCACCGTCAAAGCTGGGGCTGGGCCAGTTGGAGTTAATGACCACCTCAGTAGTTTTGCCAATCGGAATAAAATTGAGGCTAGAACTACCGTTAAATTGTAAATCGAGAGAGAAGCTATATTGTCTGTCTTCGGCTTCCTCTACTAGTGGCATAGGAACTTGAGCCGAAATACCGTTGCCAATCACATCTTGACTCTCCACTCCGGGATCAAACTGATAGGCTTCGCCGTTCCAATTGACACTAACATTTTGTTGGATGCCGCGCAGGTCTGACATGCCCAGCGATACGTAGGCGTCCTCCCAAAGGATGTTTTCCGCTTTGATCTTGAGCTCCTCAAAATCAGGTTTCTGAAAAGCGCCTTTAACGTTCAGCGAACAGCTGTACACTATCACTTTATATATCCCTCGGTACCGAGTCTCTGGCAATATTTCTCCATTGACTATCAGCTCGTCGGGCAGAAAGTGAGCATATTCGCGCGATTCGACCAATTTGTATTCCTCGCTATTGCCGTCATAAACTTTGGTGTAAGCATAATAAGGCACTGTCAAAACCAGACCATTGATCGTTTGGGCATTGCCCCACTTTGAACTCACCTCCGAGATTGCTTGGGATTGGCGATACTCGCGTTCGCGGATCAAATCTTGCACCATGGACACCGGTATCAATAACAGTAGTATCAGGATACCAATGGTCATCAAGCGGATGGTGATGGAGTTTTTGAGCCAATTATTGGCTCGTTCGAAGAAGCCTGGTTTTGTCTTTTCCATAGCTATCTGTTTTGATTCAATTTGAAGACGATACTGCCGTAAGCCATCAATAAAAAGAAGCAAAAGGCGAGTGTAAAGCCTGTCGCCTTATCGTGCACAAAAGGATGTAAAATGATATCAAAAATATCAGCGATCAATTCGCCGGGTCTTTGCAAAATGTCCCAACTATTCCATCGTAAATAGCGGCCGAGATATACCCCAAAACTCGAGAGTAAGAGCACCACAGAAACACTGATCCACGACCAGCCTGCTCCCCAGCGATCAAAGAGCCATACTTGAATCTGTCGTAAGGAGTTTAGCCCTAAAAGTAAGCCTGTCCAAGCAAAAGAAATCAATAAGATGAGATCTAGCCAGAGGGGTACGCCCGGTCGAGCTCGCAGATGAAAAAGATCGGTTAGGATATAGGGTGCATTGGGAAAAAAGGGCAACCAAGCGCCTAGCGCGAGCACAATCATCCAGCTTTTACGTTCAGGCTTGCTGACCAACCAATTGGAGATAAGAAAAGGAATCCAAGCTAAAAATAGATTCCACCCCAAAAACAAAAAGGTCGCGCTTCCACTCATCCAAACCCGATACAAAAGTAGGCCAACTGAAGCGGCTGAAATCAAACCATAAAACAAGAAGACAGGTAAAGAGCCCCGGCCAAGGTTTTGGGAAGCAGAAGCAAAAAAGCTTTTTTCTTTAGTTACAAACACGATGAAAATGTTGAGTAAAGGAGTGAAAAAATAGATGCTAAAAGCGACTAGAGGTCTAAACCTATATGACGTTTGACAGTAATGATTTACATTTTGCTGAGGTTAATGATTTCTTCTAGCGCAGCTAAATGATCTTCAAATGCTTGCGCCCCTGTAGCAGTGGCTTTATAGGTTGTGTGTGG
>JBCAWW010001080.1:0-2277 GCA_038534415.1 Bacteroidota bacterium
CCAAAAAAGGAGTCTGAATCGGCATTCAGACTCCTGGATATATAATGATATGTAACCATTACTGCCAAATAAACTTCTCCGCAAAAATGGGAAATCCTACTGGGTCTAAGACTTGGAGGACATAAATCCCGCTAGGGAGATTGGGGTAGGCCAGTGGGATATGGTTGTATCCACTACCTAGACTGACCGCTACTCTTTGATATTCTTTACCAGATAGATCCAGCACACTGATATAAGCATTTAGTTGTTCGGGAGCGAACCATTGTAAGCTCAAAGCCTGGGCACCGGGCTGATTGATTAAGGTTGCAATCTCTTGTCCATTGTCTGGGCGGACATTGACAATAGGAGAGTAGGAAAACCCACCATCAAAATCGGTTTGTTTGATGCGATAGTACAATTGATCATGGATCAAAAAGGGATCTGTGAAGCGGTATTGCATATGGCTATCGGCGGTGCCTCTGCCTTGGATACTACCAATTTCTTCAAAAGCACCCTCTCCGATCTGGCGCTCTATCGTAAAGTAATCGTTGTTCTCTTCTTTGCTCACATCCCAAGTGATCATCACACTTTCATCTTTTACCTCTGCATTTACAGATTGCCACTCGACCGGAAAGTTACTATTGATCGTAACGGTAGTTGCGAGGCATTTTAGCATACAGTCGGTATAGGTTTCAGTACAGCCAACCGGCACTACACTGCAATTGCAAGGATTGGTCAATCCAAAACCAATCAAACCACCAATGTCTGATAAGCCATTGCTAAAAAAGCTTTTTGCATCAGCAGAGGTCGATACGATAAATGAAAGATCATTGATGCTCGATCCTCCCGCGATTCCTAATGCGGAAATTGGCAGATAGATGGTATAAAATGTCGCTTGGTAAGTATTACTGCAATTGGTCGAATTGTATTCAGAATAAGCGATCTGCCAATTGTTGGGATAGCTTGCTAGGGAAGGATGCGTTTCGTCGATACTCTGTAGACCGTCCACATCGTAAACGGCTAAGCTTGCCGGGCTAGTGCCAGGAGCTTTAAATCTGATCTCTCTTTCAAAACCTGCATTGCTAAAGACATAGTTGGTATCTAGACTGGCACCTATACCTCCTAACATTCCATCATTGCTGATCAAAATATTGAATCCGTGATCCATTCCTTCGTTCTGCGCAGCACGAATCCGAAAGGCAATATACTGGTTAGCAGCGCTTTCAAATATCGTATAATAAGCAAAACTGCCACTGCTCATACCGTCTGTGATCAAATCCCCGCCATTGCATGGGCCTCCGTTATAGGTATCTCCACTCGTCTCTAAGTCCAAGCCTTTGAATTCTGTCCAGGGCAACAAGACTTCATTGCCAGTAGCTAGCTGTTCAAACTCGGCTAATTCTGAGGTGCCATTGCCTGTAAAGGTCCCATCGAGAGTGGCGGCAATCGAACAATTACCATTGGGATCTAACATACTGTTTTGTCCCATGACACAGGAAGCCGTTTGGCCACTACTATTGATTTGGGTGATTTGGCCACCGTCTTGGGCGAAGAGGGATGGCGTGCTTAGGAGCAGACATAGGAAGATTAGCAGCAAGGTGAGGTGCAGTCGTTCTGAAGAGGGCATGTTGGTTTAGGTGTTTGTTATTTTACCGGATTAATGCTAGGAAATCATAGGTTTGGAAGGTGTCTTTAGCCTTATTGTGTTGTGTATTTGTTTCTAATACAATTACAAGAACGGCCAAAAACGCTGCTTTTGACAGCACTTTTGGCTAAATGGTAAATTCTTAAGAGATTTTGGTAAATATTTTGCCCCGACTGAATGATTCAAGGCGTGAACTATTATTCTTTTGGTAACTTTTGCCCTATTGAAGACTTATATTTTCATTGATAATGGACGAAAGGGAGTCTAGCTCTGCGGCCTCATACAGCAATCCTAAGGAGGCAGCTTCTCGCCCGGCTTGCAACTCAGCTTTGTAGTTTACATAGTCTTGAAATCTGATTCCGCCGATGGTCCGAGCATTAAAGGCTTTACGAAATCTGAGACCACCGCCATCCGTTTCATAGCTATAAGCGAGATAATCTAGGTAGTGAGATTGCTGATCAAGCCAGTATACAAATACATCATCGTAGTCTTTTCCGCCGCCTTCTTGCTCAAATGTTACTTCAATTTTGTGGTACTTTTTACCCTTAATGCTTTCTTCACCTAGGTACTTTTTGTTCACCGCGGGATCGTTGAGTCCATAAGGCAAGCGGATAAAATAGAGTACCGAATTCACGCTATTGCTATACATGGAG
>JBCAWW010001081.1:0-2275 GCA_038534415.1 Bacteroidota bacterium
TGACTTAGGGTTTCGGCAGCCAAGTATCTAAAGCCGCTTTGGTATAATCCTGCGAGCAAGCTTTTAGTAAAAATTCGGTGGGCAGCCAAATGATGCGCTTCGTTGATCATGATGACTTGTTGCTGTTGGCCCGCCGCTAAAATCTCTGCCTTGGCATTGAAGAGCTTTAGTGTCTGCAGAGACGCAGCCAAACTATCTTGATTGAGACTTTTTGCTACACTCTCCATCTGTAAGCTCCAAGCCTCAAATACTGTTTGATATTCGCCAACTTTGGAGAGTGAGGTACCCAGAGCTTGATAATACATATCAGGCGGATATTTTGTCATCAGACTCTCTTTGTTCCTGAGCATGTCTTGGAGACTTTCGAGATAATTACCCTCACTTAGCATCCCAAAAAGAGCATTTTGGGCTTCGCTTTTGGCAGCAAGGCTATCTGTCGGAACTAATAATTGCAGGACATCATCAAGACTTTGGTCTGGATGAGTATCTGCATCATTTTGACAACTTAGTAAGCAAATACAACTCAGGTAAAAGATCAGAAATCGGGTCATGGATATGTGTTTTTACCGCTGCGCGGAACGCTCAGCGCTAGGTTTTCGGCTTGCTTTCTCCTCAATATTTTCCTTTTAAAAATCGGGAATTTGTTGCAGGATTCACAAAAAAAATGTCGGATACCCAGAGGATATCCGACACTTCAATTTATAAGAGAGGATCTAGTATGCCTTGGCAAAAATCACTCTTTGCTTAGAAGGTTGGCCGGAGTAGACACAAAGGCCATCTTCTAGTTCATTATCAACCGGGATACAGCGAATGGTCGCTTTGGTTTCCGCTTGAATCTTTTCTTCGGTCTCGGTGCTACCATCCCAGTGAGCGAGCAAGAAACCAGGGATATCATCTTCCAAAGCAGCTTTAAATTCTTCCCAGCTATCCACCTTGCGGGTGTGAGCAGTACGGAAGTCATGGGCTTTTTGGTAGATATTTTGTTGGATCTCGTCCAATAGTGCTTTGATATCCTGTGGCAAGGAATCGGTCAGGTCGCGCACTTCTTTGGTCAATAGATCACGGCGAGCCACTTCGATCTTGCCATTTTCGAGATCGCGCATCCCTAAGCCCAAGCGTATTGGTACTCCTTTAAGTTCCCATTCCGCAAACTTCCAACCCGGCTTTTTGGTATCATCATCGTCTACTTTGACACGGATACCGAGCGCTTTGAGAGAAGCTGCAAGTTCGTTGATCTTAGCTAGCACCGTCTCTTTTTGCTCATCGTTGCGGTAGATCGGTACAAATACCACTTGGATAGGCGCTAGCACTGGAGGCAGTACAAGACCATTGTCATCGGAGTGGGTCATGATCAAGGCTCCCATCAAGCGGGTAGACACCCCCCATGAGGTAGCCCAGACGTACTCTTCTTTATTGTCTTTGTTGGCAAATTTGACATCAAATGCCTTGGCAAAATTTTGGCCGAGGAAGTGAGACGTACCAGATTGCAGGGCCTTACCATCTTGCATCAAGGCTTCGATGGTGTAGGTATCTAAGGCACCGGCAAAGCGCTCGCGCTCGGTTTTGACACCACGTACTACAGGAATTGCGAGGGTTTGTTCGGCGAAGTCGCCATATACATTAAGCATCTGTACCGCTTCATCGACGGCCTCCTGCTCTGTAGCATGTGCGGTATGCCCTTCTTGCCACAAGAACTCAGCAGTTCGTAAGAACATCCGCGTACGCAGCTCCCAACGAACGACATTGGCCCATTGGTTGATGAGGAGAGGCAGATCGCGATAAGACTGAATCCAGTTGCGGTAGGTGCTCCAGATGATGGTCTCAGAAGTAGGACGTACGATGAGTTCTTCTTCGAGTTTGGCATCTGGATCGACGATGACGCCTCCTCCATTAGGATCGTTTTTGAGGCGATAGTGCGTTACCACGGCGCATTCTTTGGCAAAACCTTCGACATGGTCGGCTTCTTTGCTCAGAAAGCTTTTGGGGATAAATAGCGGGAAATAGGCATTGACGTGCCCAGTTTCTTTAAACATATCATCTAGGATCCGCTGCATACGTTCCCAGATGGCATAGCCGTAGGGTTTGATCACCATACAGCCACGAACTTCAGAGTTTTCGGCCAGATCGGCCTTTTTGACTAGCTCGTTGTACCAGTCGGCGTAGCTCTCGCTACGCGTAGTCAATTTTTTTCCTTTCGCCATTATTGGAGATTAAAATTTTGGAACATAGCGTTCCGCGCTTTAGCGGAGGCAAAAATAAATCCGCAAAGCAGTAA
>JBCAWW010001082.1:0-2275 GCA_038534415.1 Bacteroidota bacterium
CCTTCGGGTCCCTTTTTTTTAGCAAATACCGTATAATTCCAGATAGTATATTAGGCTTATGGAATCCGCTCTCCCCCTCGAAAAATTCATCCTTGCTGCTACAGTAGAGCCTAATTCATGGCATAAATCAGGTTCATTAGAAGAGGCTCTTTCACTCTTAGAGGACCATCCGGAGCTAGCTCACCAAAGTTTTTTGTCCGCTTTGGTGTATGGCAATATCGAAGGAGTACAACACTACTTGAAAGCAGATCCAGGGCTAGCCATACAAAAGCAAGGGCCTCGAAATTGGGAGCCGATTTTATATCTCTGCTTTTCCGAGTTTTTACGGCTCTCCGCCGAACGCCGCCTCGATTGCGAGGCATGCGGACAAATTTTGTTGGATGTAGGCGCAGACCCAAATGCCTTTTTCATGGCCAATAATGAGAAAGAAACCGCTCTCTATGGTGCAGTTGGGGTCGCCAATTCTGTAGGCCTTGGCCGAGCCTTACTCAAAGCAGGAGCAGAGCTCGACGATGATGAGCTTTATTACCACGGGGCAGAGTTCGACGGAGTCGAAGCCTTAGCCATGATCATCAAAGAATTTGGCATTCCTAAACGACATATCTCGACAGCCATTTTGCGTAAGCTTGATTTTGAGGATCTGGACGGTCTCCGCACGCTCCTCACTTTGGGTCTAGACCCAAATGATCAAGGACATTGGGGTAAAAACGCCCTTCATCAAGCTCTCTTGCGCTTTAGATCGCAGGCGTTTTTTGAGCTACTTTTAGCCTTTGGTGCTGATCCTAATGCCACTCACACCAATGGGCAAAGCGCCTATCAAATGGCCGCGCGCATGGGGAGAACAGATGTTTTGGCTCCAATGCAAAAAGCAGGTGCAGATACAAAGCTCAGCGCTAAGGATGAGTTTCTCGCAGCATGTACAAGGGCCGATCATGAGGCTGCCAGCAAAATCATGACTCAACAGCCCTCCATAATCTCTAGCCTTGATCCTCAAGAAGACCTTCGCCTCTTGGTAGACTGCGCCCAACACAACAAAATCGAAGTAGTCAAGCTGATGTTAGACCTTGGCTTTCCGATTGATGCCAAAGACGAACAAGGCTTCACCGCCCTCTTAGTAGCAACCTGGAATGGTCATATTGATTTGATGGAGGAGCTTCTGGCCAGAAATGCACCGCTTGAAATCCTGAATAAATATGGCGGAACTGTGATCGATACCACTGTCTGGGGATATGCTCATTATCCCGATCCCGACAAACCAATGGAATTTATCCTCCAACGCCTCATCGACGAAGGAGCCAACATCAAAGCCATTAGCCCCTACCCTACTCATAATGAGCGGATTGATGGCTTTTTAAGTCAGTATTTATAACGAGCTCATTGGCTTTAGTAGTCTTCGGGAAGTGAGTAGGTATTGGGTTTTCCCTCCTTCGGAGAACGCTTATTCGCGAAAGCGATCGACCGAATCTTGGTTGTGAGTGATCTGAGGGAAAGCTTGTCGATTATCAGTAGCAAACTGAAAGAAAATTCTAGCTATAAAAAAAGTAGAGGCGAAACCTTTCCGCCTCTACTTTTTGGAATGCACTAAGATTTCTAGGCTCCTCTTGGCACTTGATTCAAGGTGTACCAAGCCTCAGTTGACCAAAGTTTTTGGCCCGACCGGCTCTTGAAGAGCTCATGATTCAAACGGAAGTAAATCACATGATCCTCTTCCATACGATCCATCTCGACAAATACTCTTTTGCGATCACTTGACACTTGGACGCTCCGCACATTGACAAAACGCTCATCAAGTTTAGGTCCGCCATAGTTGATAGTCGGTAAGTAGTACCAACTCTTAACCATATAAGAACTGATTTGATCTGCCGGCATATCATCAGCCAATGGCTCGGTAAATTCGATTTCAAAGCCATTGCTTTGGGCACGGATGGCAAGCATTTCGAAGGTTGACTTATTATTATAGCTAAGCTTTTGCAGGCCAAACCAATTATTCATGGCTTCGGTCATGTGACGCCAGTTTCCGGTAGAGCCTACCCCTCCAATATAAAGCGCGCCATCAGGGCCCCAAACGATGCGGTTGACCCCAGCTTCTAGGCCTTGAGTAAAGCGGAAAAGGGCTCCTTGATACTGACCGTTTACTGCTTCAACAAATACGCGTTTGACTCCACCATGGGTAACCTCACCGTGAATCATCTGTCCAGCATAAGGTCCGGTCATGATCTTTCCTGGCTGAGAAGGCGAATTTCCAATTTCGTCTTGTGGGAGCCATACGACAGGT
>JBCAWW010001083.1:0-2272 GCA_038534415.1 Bacteroidota bacterium
GTATACTGTTAGGCGTTTTCTGTTCCAGTCAAGTTTATGCGACCGTTTTCATGGTTAGCTCTGTTGCTGAATTTAATACTGCTCAAAGTAATGCTGCTGCCAACGATTCTATTATCGGGAAAATTTATAGACTTCCTTCGCAATGCTAAATAGGGCTTTACGATCGGTCATGGAATCCACTGTGGCTAAGCGTTCGTCGACGACGGCTACCACTTTATACTGAGGTGCGCTAGGCAAGCCCAACAATATCTGAGTCAGGTCCATCTCTAGGCTGCTGCCGGGAAATTCGACGATACGCCCGATCTCTTTCCCATCGCGATAAACGATAAAGGTGGGCACACGATGCAGGAGTTTGCCAAGCTCTTCGTGAGTAGGGCTTTGTTTGTAGCGAGGGGCTTTGCGATACACATTGATCAATGTGATGGCTTGCTCATCTATCTCCAGGGCATCCAATATTTTGTAAAAGCGAGGCACTTCTCTCCGACTATCGCCACACCAAGTCGCCATGAAAATTTCGATGCTAATGCCTGCTAAATGAGGCTTTGTGCGCTCGATCAAAGTTTGCTCCACCTGGTAGGCCTCATATTCGGCCTGGTACCAAGTTTTGAAGGAATCTTGCTCGAGAGCTGTACGATCACATAAACCAATCAGATGTAGCTCGCCCGACTCATCGGTATAGCTTTGATTGATTTGTTGGGCAGTGAGGGATTGGCAAAAACAAGACAATAAGAAGCTCATTATGAGCAGTTTGTAGCTGGTCATTTCTAAAAATGATTAAAATGTGAATGGATTTCGGGCTTTTGCCCTAAAAGTAAAACTAAAACCTTAGTTAATCAATCTTTTTAACTAATTTTTTAGTTTATAACCCTGTTTTTGCCATTGGTTCAATTGTCGGGGGGATTTAAAGCGTAGTACTGCCACATCAGGCGAATTTTCCAAATGTTTGAGGATTCGCGCTCGATGTTTACGGGGAAAATCGTAGATATACACCAGAAAGGACCAGTCGAAGCGTTCGGCGCAGCCGTCTGGCATATCAGGGCGGGTCTTGCCGTGGTAACGAAGGGTACGTTTGATTACTCGCCAGATGCATAACCATCTTGAATAGTCTAACCAGATTACCAAATCCGCTCTGGGCACCCGCAAATCCATGGTGCCACCATAGTTACCATCCATGAGCCAGCGTTCGGCAAGGACGAACTGAGCCACCTTTTCTCGCCAAATACGCTTATCAGACTCTATCCAACCAGCATGCCAATAGCCTTGGTCCAGATGTAAGAGCGGTAAATCCCACTTTAGGGCCAACTGATTGGCTAAGGTGGATTTTCCGGCACCGGAGCTACCGATGATCAGGACTCGTTGCATAGGATTAATTACGTCTCGCTCGGGCTCGGGGAGCGTCTTCGTCTTCTTCGGCGGGTTCGCCAAGTAAATTGACACTGACGAGCCATGCTTCTCCTTGTTCACCATCCAAAACTACGAAGGAAACCAAAAAGTTGTTGTGCCAAACGGTATAGGGTCGGAGATAATACTGCGTCCGGCGAAGGCCTTCGTAAATTTTGCTTCGATTAGACACCTCAGAGCTATTTAGATCCACGATACGCGTATAGAGACGATCAGGGCCTCTTAATTTTTTACCAGAAGGCTCACGTGTCAAGACACTGAGGATGCCGTTTTCTTTATCGAGATGATAGGAGTAAAACTCCCCGGCTTTTTCGTATAGATTTTGACTACGCTGAAAGGAGGGAATAATCAGCGCTTGACGGACCTCACCATCTGGTGCAAACTCATAGAGAATCATCTCGCCGATCACGTGCTCTTGCGCAGCCATAGGGCCAAATTCTGTAGGCGAGCCTGCGTATTGGTGAGCATCAAACTTTTGGGTCAGTAGCCAAATACGATCGTCTGGCATTTCGATGATCTCTTGAATCATGAAGCCATCAAAGCGTTTGAGAGGTGGCACCCCAAAGTCTTCTCTTTGTTTTTCGACGGTTACGACTAGGCTAGAATTGATATCTATGCGGCGACTGAGATCGACCACCGCCTTGTCAAAGTCAAAGTTAACTACTTGATATGCTTGGGTGCCTTTGAGCTTCCCTCTAATTTCGCGTTCGGCATGGGCGATATAAAGCCGCTTACCCTTGGCACTAATGGTGGGGGGAAAGTGAGTATAATAAGCCTCGTTTAGCTCCTGCCTTTCGACAAAGCCTTCATAAGTGAGCGTGGCCAAACTTTCAGATTGGGCATCATAGCAAAAAGCCGCTGACGGCTTTTT
>JBCAWW010001084.1:0-2272 GCA_038534415.1 Bacteroidota bacterium
GATATAAGGATAATCCGTTCCGGGAAGTTGCTCTACGGATATTTTGCGCATCCCAAAGTAAGTCCGCAACTGAGCGTTCCCCGCAGGGGCAGACCAACTAACAGCTACCCTAGACATCGAAGATATGCATCTCTGGTCGCTAGACGATCCGCATCTGTATGAGGTAGAGGCCCTTATCGGGAACGATCAGTTGCGGACTTACTTTGGGATGCGCAAAATATCCGTAGAGCAACTTCCCGGAACGGATTATCCTTATATCGCGCTCAACAATGAGCCTATTTATGTCCAATTGGCCCTAGATCAGTCCTATCATCCTGAAGGCTATTATACTTTTCCCTCCGATGATTTTATGCGAGAAGAGATCGAACGCTCCAAGTCTATTGGTCTCAATGGGATACGGGTGCACATCAAAGTCGAAGTGCCTCGTAAGCTGTATTGGGCAGATAAATTAGGACTTTTGGTGATGGCTGATCTACCCAATAGCTGGGGCGAGCCAGATGCCCGAGCCCAGGCCGAATCAGAGCGTACACTTCGTGATATGATCGAGCGTGATTATAACCATCCGGCGATATTTTCTTGGATCGTCTTCAACGAAACTTGGGGACTGCAATCCAAGGTATTGGTCGATGGCAAACAGAGCCGTCGCTATCTGCCTCGTACCCAATATTGGGTGGCCTCTATGTATTACCTCGCCAAAAGTCTTGATCCTACGCGTTTGGTGGAAGATAATTCGATTTGTTGTGGAGCTGGCCATACAGAGACCGATATCAATTCTTGGCATGTTTATCTGCCCGGTTGGGAGTGGGAAAATCATCTTAGCAATATGGTGGCCAATACCTATGCTGGTAGTACACATGATTTCGAAAAAGGCTTTGTACAAGGCAACCAACCCAATATCAATTCGGAGTGTGGCAATGTCTGGGGGTATGACGGTAGCACCGGAGATGTGGATTGGAGCTATGACTATCATCGCATGATGAATACCTTTCGCAAATATCCCAAGATTGGTGGATGGCTATATACTGAGCATCATGACGTCATCAACGAGTGGAATGGCTATTGGCGTTTTGACCGGACCGAAAAAGAGACTGGATTGGGCAAGATCGTGGAGGGGATGAGTCTCAAGGATCTTCACAGTCAGGTTTATTTGTCGACGGGCATGGATATTTGTCAAACGGTCCAGGCGGGAACCAATGTAGAGGTGCCACTCCAGCTATCGGTGATGACGGGCGAGGCGCTCGGAGAGGAGCTGCTAGTCGAATATGAGGTAGAAAGCTTTAACTACATAGGAGAGACGGAGAAAAACCTTAGTGGAAGCCGTAGAGTGCCTTATAAGCCTTGGATGCAACAGCGTCTAGATCCATTGTTATTGGTTTTGCCACCAGAGCCCGGATTGGCTACAGTCAGACTTTGGGTAAAGACCCAAGAGGGCAAAATCCTGCACCGCAACTTTATGCATCTAGAAATAATAGGTGAATTTAAAGATGAGGAGGTAGCGATTATCTCCCTGGCGCCTGGTGCATACAAAGAGGCAGACTTCAGTCTCAAGGAGTGGAGCGTTCGGCAAGGCCGCAAAGTAAATGGGGCCGGTAAAGGCAGTTTTAGCTATAGTATGGATATCCCTGCTGCGCAGAACGCTAGGAGGGTCAAGCAGGCTTATGTGCTCCTAGAGCTGTCGGCCAAAGAGTTGTTTGACAAAGACAAAGAAGAGGGCTTTGATAAGCAACAAAACTATATGCTTGGCGATAAGGTGTCTCCTAGTCGCAATCCCAATGCCTACCCCATGAGTGATGAGGAGATGTTTCCTTCGCAGGTATCTATCTGGGTCAATGGCGAAAAAGTTCATACCCAAATACTCCCCGACGACCCTGCGGACCATAGAGGCGTGCTTTCGTGGCATCATCAACTTCAAGATCGGAAGCTGCACGAAGCGGGTTCATATGGCTATTTGGTCAAGGTGCCGCTGTCCCGCAGCCTCATAAATAAAATCATAAAGAAGGAAACGAAATTTTTGCTCGAGATCAAATCCGAAGGGGACGGTGGAGTGGCTATATACGGAAAAGAGTTTGGGCGCTACCCATTTGATCCTAGCCTGATTTTGAGGTATTAGTTTTGGTACAGAAATAAGAAAATGAATTAGGGATTGAACCATTTGTTCAGTCCCAACAATTGGCTTTTGCTCATGGGTATGGAATCTAAGAGGTGATTGATACCGCTAAGATGAGCAAAACCTTACTCCTATGTCTCAGTTTCTTTTTGTTGATTTTTGCGC
>JBCAWW010001085.1:0-2271 GCA_038534415.1 Bacteroidota bacterium
ATCTACGCGCAGCGCTTTTTGAAGCAATTAAGTGCTTTTGATAATGTAGAGGTCGGGGTAGTTCTTTCCAAGAACGCTCCTGACGTATGGCAACATGAGTTGCAGGAGGAGATGGATTTTCCATTTAAGGTATATGATCGCACCGATTATATGGCGCCTTTTGCCTCGGGCTCGGCCCGCTATATGCATATGGTGATTATTCCATGCTCTATGGGCACGCTTGGTCGCATCGCCAGTGGTTTCTCAGACGATCTGATTACTCGAGCGGCTGATGTCGTCCTCAAAGAGCGGCGCCAATTGATTTGTGTGGTGCGAGATACCCCTCTCAACCTGATCCATATCCAAAATATGGAAACCGTCACCAGAGCAGGGGGCATCATTACTCCCGCGATTCCGTCCTTTTATTCACGGCCACAGACCATCGAAGAGGTAGTGGATACTGTCACCCATCGCGTCATAGACCTTATCGGCCTCAATCCCAAAGGCTATCGTTGGGGAGAGGAGGATTGATCAAGGCGGAGTTTGGGGGTTTTGATGGGACCGCTGCGCGGAACGCTTCTCTCTTTTTGCAGCGATTCATATGTCTACTGGAGAGCGCTTTGTGGGGTTTACTGCTGCGCAGAACGCTCAGCGCTAACCCTGTGGATGAAAACTTTTATTCAAAGAGAAATCAGAACGGAATGAGTTGAGAGAAACCTCCATTTAGTCCGTAAAATTCTCTATGTGCTGACTTTTCTGTTTCTTGCCTCAGCTTGATCTAATCAACCTATGAAAGATTCTCGTTTAGAACGCTGGCGCCTGATATTAGGGGGCAAAGAAGATGGCACCGGTCAAAATTTGGCAGGCGACATCGCTAAGATGGACGAGGCCTTGGAGGCCCTTTATGATGCCGACGAGAAGCAAAGGAGAGGCGGTTTACAGGCTTCCAATCCCAAAATCAATCGCTGGCTAGGCGATATCCGCACTTACTTCCCTACCACCGTTGTACAAATCCTGCAAAAAGATGCGCTCGATCGATTAGGGCTGCAGCAAATGTTGTTGGAACCAGAGTTATTGGAGCAATTAGAGCCAGACGTAGATTTGGTCGCAACCCTAATTAGTCTTAAAAACATCATACCAGATCGCACCAAAGACACCGCCCGACAGCTAGTCCAAAAGGTAGTACAGGATTTAGAGAAGCGACTCAAACTACCGCTCATCCAAACGCTCAAAGGAGCATTAAATAGAAGCGTTCGGCAAAGCCGCCCCAAATACAATGAGATCGATTGGAAACGCACCATCGAAAAAAACCTCAAACACTACCAGCCAGAATACCAAGCCATTATCCCTGAAAGCATGGTAGGTTATGGTCGAAAAGGCGGCACGAAGAAAGACATCATCCTCGCTGTAGATCAAAGTGGTTCTATGGCAAGCTCAGTGGTTTATGCCAGTGTGTTGGGGGCCGTGATGGCTTCTTTGCGATCGCTGCGGACGCATATGGTGGTCTTTGATACTGAAGTGGCAGATCTCACCAAACATCTCACCGATCCGGTCGAATTGCTTTTTGGGGCGCAATTAGGAGGAGGTACAGATATCCAACGCGCTTTAAAATATTGTAGTCAATTAGTCAGAAGGCCCAAAGACACCATTTTGGTATTGATTTCGGACCTTTTTGAAGGAGGCACGCGGGAAAGAGTGCTACAACAAGCCCAGCAATTGCATAGTCAAGGTGTCAAAATCATTTGTTTGCTGGCCCTCAATGATGAAGGTAAACCCGCATTTGACGAAACCCTGGCCTCACAACTGCGCGCTTTGGGTATCCCAGTGATGGCTTGTAGCCCGGATGTATTCCCCAGTCTGATGGCAAAAGCAATTGAAGGTAAGCCTATTGCATAGAGGCTATCATTTTGACAAAAAAAAGAAGGCAGCCCGGGCGGGCCGCCTTACTGCCATCAAAATAAGCTGGCAAGCTTCCTAACTCCAAGTCAAAATTCTTATGCTATCCTTTTTGATAAGCGGTTTCATTGACGATACGCCATTGATTACCTGCTCTCACAAGGTGTAGATATCTTACTGAGCGTTTGCCGGTATTGGTATTGACAACGCGGATTTTAACCATCGCAGCATCTCCTTCAATATCTAAATTGAGTAGACGCAGATTGCTAGTATGCATGGTCTGACCGCTTGATACAGCCTCGAGCATTTGATTTACATTTATGGCTTCTACCTTGCCATTAGCAGTATTGAGCATGGTGCTTTGCATCCTGATGCCCAAATCACCATGCTCAATAC
>JBCAWW010001086.1:0-2270 GCA_038534415.1 Bacteroidota bacterium
GCCGAAGATTGATACAGCTTAACAATTCCTTAATCTACTTACTATAAAAGCTTGATGAACATTCTACATTATTGTAGCATGAGATATGCGATATCGTGTCTTGTGTTAATATTGCTTGCTTGTTCATTGCAGGCTCAACAAGATAGCACGATCGCTTATCGCTTAGATACGACTGAGATCATCAGCTTCCAAAGGCAAAGCCAGTCGATCAGGCGTTCGGCTGCAGCCGTATCTACCCTCAAACAAACGCAACTCGATCAACGCTCAGCTCGCTCTACTCCAGAGGCTTTGATGCATATGCCTGGTGTCTGGATGCAAAAGACCAATCATGGCGGCGGCTCCCCTTTTGTCCGCGGTCTTACGGGCAATCAAACGCTCTTAATGATAGATGGCATTCGTCTCAACAATAGCACTTATCGTTACGGCCCCAATCAATACCTAAATACGGTAGATCCTTGGAGTATCTCTGGAGTAGAAGTGCTCAGAGGCAGTGGCTCGGTACAATATGGAAGTGATGCCATAGGTGGAGTGATTCAGATGTTTAGCCGCACGCCTCAGTATTTTGACGAAGGCTTCAACCTAAGTTCGTCCTTCCGAGGCAAATGGATGAGTCAAGGCATGGAAACAAGTGGGAGGGCGGGGATTGAAATTGCCACCTCAAAATTTGCCCTTGGTCTTGGTGTCAGCCTCAAAAATTTTGGAGATCTCTATGCCGGCGGTGATTTAGGATTGCAGGCGCCATCGGCCTATAAAGAAAGAGACGCAGACGTCAAAGCAAGAATAAAACTAGGCGACAAGCAAGAGCTCATCTTTGCCTATCAGGCTGTCAGTCAGCGTAATGTCGGTCGGTATGATCAGGTGGCCCAAAGAGGCTATCTCACTTATGAATTTGACCCCCAGCAACGACAATTGCTATATGCTCGCTGGCAAGGAGAGACAGATAAGCCCTTATTGGCCAGTTTTAGACTCAGCCTTTCTCAGCAGTTGAGTATCGAAGGGAGAACAAAACAAAAGCTAGATGAAGACTTTCAAACCTTAGAGCGTGATGAAGTATTGACGCGAGGCTTGACCTTTGAATTTCGTTCCGTTTTCAATGAAAGTTGGAGCGCAGTATCAGGTATGGAGCTGTACAACGACCTAATCGCTAGCAGTGCCTATACCTTAAGTCTTCCCGATAGTATTCGTCAAGATCAAAGGGGCTTGTATCCAGATAATTCAGCTGCGCTGAACGCTTCTCTCTTTAGTTTACATCATTGGCAATTGGGGCGCTGGCAATTGGATGGCGGCCTCCGCTACAATTACTTTAGACTGCAAATTTTTGACCAGCAGTTTGGAGATGTTGATAGTCGTCCTTGGGCCCTAGTCGGGAACGCGGCTATCCAATATCAGCTCAAGCCTTCTACGGGCATATTTGTGGCTTTTAACAGTGGTTACCGTGCGCCTAACATCAACGATCTCAGCAGTTTTGGCTCCTTTGACTCAGGCATAGAGGTGCCCAGCAATGACCTCGCACCAGAACTATCCTATACCTTTGAGTTTGGCTTTAGGCATCAAAAAGGGCCCCTACGATTGGAGTTATTTGCATATCGCACGCTACTCAACAATTTGATCACCAGAATACCCACAACCTACAATGGGGCAGATAGCCTTTTTGGCGAAGCCGTTTACACCAAAGCCAATGTAGATCAGGCCTTTATCCAAGGGGTAGAAGGAGAATTTGGCTGGCGCTTTGGTAAACACTTGAGCCTAGACGCCTATGCTATCTATACTTATGGAGCAGAGTCGGAGGATTTGTCCCCATTGAGGCGAATCCCGCCCTTTCATGGCAGTATACAATTTCGTTATATTCGCTCCGATGGCTGGTACGCGACCCTCCAATGGCAAGCGGCAGCAGCCCAAACTCGACTATCTGGTGGCGATATTAGAGATCATCGGATTGCCGATGGCGGTACTCCTGCATGGCAGATTATCAACCTTTATATGGGTTATCAATATAAATTCTTTCAGCTAAATTTGGGCCTCCAAAACATCAGTAACGAAGCCTATCGCATGCATGGCAGCGGACTTGATGGCTATGGCCGAAGTCTTTGGATCAGCACCAATATTAATTTTTGACATACTACTCTAAACATGGATACAAGCTCTCAAATTATCATGTACCTCGGATTTGCTATGGCGGCATACTCCGTAGTAGGTAACGATGTTATCCAAACCCTCGGTACCTTCTTAACCTCTAACGAAAAACGTCCTTGGTATCTCCTCTGGGCGTT
>JBCAWW010001087.1:0-2267 GCA_038534415.1 Bacteroidota bacterium
GGGATACAGGCCTACCCCCGGTATATGTCAGATGGACCGTCTACAGTGTATTCACTTGGATTATCATCCTATTTGGCGGGACACAACAAACCTTCATTTACTTCCAATTTTAATTCTCCTTCCAGATCTAAACTGTTTGAAATTTACACATGCTTTTTCATACAATTGAATACGCGATTTTTTTCCCGATAGTAGTCTTTCTCTACTTCTTAATCCCACATAAATTTAGGTGGGCATTAATGCTAGCAGCGAGCTACTATTTTTATGCTTGCTGGAAACTAGAATACCTAAGCTTGATCGTCATCAGTACGATCATCGATTATTTTGCGGCTCGCCAAATTGCAGCTACTGATAATAAAGGCAGGAAGAAGGCATTTTTATTATTGAGCTTGGCTTCCAATCTCGGTATACTCTTCTTCTTTAAGTACTTCAACTTCTTTAGCGCCTCAGCACAGGCAGCATTTGATCAATTCAATATCTTTGTTGATGTACCGACCTTTGATTATCTACTACCAGTAGGTATCAGTTTCTATACCTTCCAAACCCTCTCATACACTATAGATGTATTTAAGGGCAATCAACAACCGGAAAAGCATTTTGGGATTTTTGCACTCTTCGTCTCCTTCTTCCCCCAGCTGGTGGCAGGACCGATCGAGCGATCAACCCATTTATTGCCGCAGTTTCACCAGAGACAAGCGTTCGACTATGGTCGGCTAACCAATGGACTAAAACTGATCCTATGGGGATTGTTTAAAAAGGTAATCATTGGAGATAGCTTGAGTATTTTTGTAGATAGCGTTTACAGTACTCCTACTAGCCATGATTCTCTAAGCTTATTACTAGCTTCGATTTGTTTTGCGTTCCAAATTTACGCTGACTTTTCTGGCTATACCGACATTGCGAGAGGCTCGGCCCAGGTTATTGGCTTTGACTTGATGGAAAACTTCAAGCAGCCCTATACCGCTAAGTCAATTTCTGAATTTTGGAGAAGGTGGCATATCTCACTTTCGACCTGGTTTAGAGATTACGTGTATATCCCACTTGGTGGCAATAGAACCCTAAAATGGCGTTGGTACTATAACTTATTTGTAACCTTTACCGTCAGTGGACTTTGGCATGGCGCAAACTGGACCTTTGTATTATGGGGCGCTTTACATGGCTTTTATTTGATATTTGCCATTGTAACCGAGAATTCACGAAACAGTCTCAAGAAACGCCTTGGCATTTCGAGAAATGAGACCGTACACAATCTCATCCAGGTATTAACTGTATTTGTATTGGTGCTTACGGGTTGGGTCTTTTTCCGAGCAGCCAACATCTCAGATGCATTTTATATCCTAGGCCAAATATTTGACCCACGCACCTATACTTGGACATTCTCTTTGGTGAGCAATGTACAGGCAAATTCACCATTTTCTTTTGCCTTAGGTATGGGTTGTCTGATCCTGTTTCTCATCCTTGATACTTTATCAAAGGATAAGCAGTTCCCAGACTTCTTAAATGAGCACAAGCTGGCTTACCGATGGACCATCGTATATATCTTACTTTTTTGCTTAGTCTTTTTCACTCCAAAAGGTTCTGGACAATTTATCTACTTCCAGTTTTAAATAGAATCAGAACATGAATAATATGAGCTATCGCAACTCCATCATCTTTGCCCTCAGCATTATTGGCTTCTATGTGCTGTTCTTTGTCCTGAATCAACAGAATTTCTATGTACAGGACGGAGCAACCATCATCAACCAAGGTAAAGAACGTGCTCTCAAAAATGGAGACATAGCGTTCGCCGAAGGCAAGACCAAAGTAATGTACATCGGGAATAGTAAAATCCTGAGTGGCTTTGTGCCTTCATTATTTGATAGTCTAAATGGCAATAATACCTATTCTATTAATTATGCGATGGGAGGCCAAGACTTAGAAAATGTATTTTATCAGGTTGCCAAAAGTGAGATCAAGCCTGATGTATTGGTATTGCAACGTCCTTGGGTAAAAGAAGTATCTGCAAGTCTAGAAAATCAAGAGAAGCTTTTGACGATGGACAAGCTGATTCCTTTTCGTAACTATATCAGGAATGTATTTCTCTTTATGGGAAGAGCCAAAACCAATGGCTATAGCCTAAATGAGTTTTATCAAATTTCTAAGCAAAGCTGTGAAGATATGACTGCCAATCGAGGGTATTACTTTATTGCTTCTCAGGCACTATATCCTGATGCTAAGCTTCCTGCAGATTATCAGCTGGCTGGGGATGACACCAGTAAATTTAAGCC
>JBCAWW010001088.1:0-2263 GCA_038534415.1 Bacteroidota bacterium
TATTAGGAGTGGCAGCTTTGATGCTGGGTTTCAAAGGACTAGAAGGGAAAGGGTTCTAAGTAAATTAGATGTTCTGGATACCACTGATTTGACACAGCATCCGTCATACTCCCTTCTAGTCCTTTGAAACCCAGCATCAAAGCTGCCACTCCTAATATTGCTGGGATACTGAGAAGCGTTCCCCGCAGGGATAAGCCATCTCTCTTTTGCCACCAGTTGAAGGCAAGGCTCAAAGGCAAAAGCCCCAATAGCGGTAAATAGGCATAGCGAAAAGCAATGGACAAGCTGAGTCCTAGCAAGGCCAAAATCGAAGGCCAAAGCAGTTGATCTTGAATCCGATACAAGGCATAACTCGCCCAAACAAAGGCAGTAAGACTCAACATATCCGTGGTCGGAAAATGATGCAAAGGAGCTGGAGAAAAGCCCAATAAGAGGAGGCAAGCGCCTAACTCTACAGTCGCAATCTCCCCCATCAAACGCCTAAACCAGAGCATCACCCCAGCAAAGAAAAGAAGAATGGTCCCAAGCTCGATCCACCAAGCGGCTTTTAGCCAATCATCAGTTAACTTATTGACTGTCAACAACAAATAAGCATATCCTGGCATAGCAGCCCTTTGCTCAAGTACGATTGGTTGAGCGATATCTTTTGCATTCCAATGATCTAAGACGCCTCCCCTGCCCTGCTCAATATGGGATGCCATCGCCATGATGATTTCCGTATCTGGATTTAGCTTACGGTAGTGATAACGATGGTCGATACGGGCCCAAAGACTAAGCAGGGCAATTAAAGCGATCACTAGGTGGCGATATGAAAGACCCTCAATCAAGCGCTTTGTCTTTAGGTAAAATGATGAGTTGATCGTTCTCCGCAGGAAAAGATACCTCCTGCTCTCCAAATGGAATAATCACCGCCCCCGCTAATCCTGCGATACTAGCCATATCTTGCTCCGCAATCAGTTTGCCCGCTCGCCAATAGACTTTTTTTCCGGCTTTGCTTAGGGCCTCAATTTCGAGATAGTTTTGGATGATGAGCTGCTCATTTTGTGCCCAACGAGTCCCTCTTTCACTTTTGTCCAAAAGTCGATAGGCGCTATGCCCCCCAGCATACAAAAAGGCCAATAGCAAGCAGCCTTTTAAGATTAGCTGACTTTTGGGGGCTGACTCCTTCGGAGAACGCTCAGTCGCAACTTGCAGGCTAAGCAACTGGATAATCACCATGATAGGGGCAAAATAACGGGTCTCTTTGACCCATGTCCAAATCCATTGAGCATCATGCCATTCTGGTGGCACCACAACCGATAACACCGTTAGAAAAAATACCATACCGAAAATCAAGGCCCACCAAGTGGTTTGTAGATAGGCAAAGGCAGTACGCCTAGGACTTGAGCGGAAGAACCGCCATAACAAAAGGAGTAAGGAAATGGAGAGGGTAAACAGCACACTTTTGCCGATCCAAACTAAGTTACTAGCTTCTAAACTCCATTTATTGATGATGCCTTCGACACTAAAAAAGGCCCAAGCTTTAAGCGGAAAGGCATCAAAATGTAAGAGGTTATCGAGATACAATTGCTTGGTTTGGATCAATTCATGCCAACTAGCCCCATCGCTGGTAGTCGGGCTCAACACCAAAAAGCTACCGATTCCTAAAGCCATTAGGCCCAGAGCACTTAATGCCGCTTGAAAGCGCCAGGCTCTTTCTTTTAAGCGTCCCATGACGATTGGCATCAATAGCAAAACGCCGACTGGTGCATAGGCGTATCGCATCGCAAAACCCGCTGCAATGCTCAATGCGAGCAAGAACCACCAGCCCCAATGCCAATGTTTGGCCTGCCATAGCGCCACACTAGCGACACTAGCCAGCAAAAAGCTAGCTAAGGCCCACTCTTCAATACCAAAAGTGTAAAAGAAGGGCGTAAAACTAATCCCCCAAAAACCAAAGAGTAATGGATAGACCCATGGGGAAAGCCATTTATCTAATTGGAGCAGCAAAAAATGCATCGCAACAAAGACCAAAAGTACCCCAATGCCATTGAACCAACGTGCGGCCAAAAACCAATCATGGGTCAATTGATAAAAGCCACTTATCAAGACGCTAAAGGCTGGCGGCCAACCTCTTAGGGCTTTACAGACGTAACCTTCACTCGTTTGCTGGGGTATACAATTGCTAGCATTTTCAAGATATGATTTAGCAGCAAGCATCTGGAGGTTACGATCGGGACCCGAATAGGTAAAATAATGATCGGTTTGCCAGATTTGACTCATC
>JBCAWW010001089.1:0-2261 GCA_038534415.1 Bacteroidota bacterium
CAAACCCGAGCAACGCTATACCTTGGTCTACTTCAATGATGCCAATGAAGTATTGCAATCCAACTTTAGCTTGGAACCAGATGACAAAAATCCCGGAGTGCTCAGTTTTGATGATCCTGTGGGAAAGGTGATTTATCATGGTGATTTGAACAAGCTTTATGCAGAGACGCGTCGCGAAACGGCTCGTCTCATCATGCAGGAGTTTGCGCATGGTAAGCGCCTCGGCAATATCGTACAAAGCGCCCTCTTACAGCACAATCCACGCTGGTATTGGGAGGGTTTATTGGAATATGTTTCTACCGGTTGGACTTATGAGGATGAAATGTGGATTACGAGCGTTCGCAACGCGGATCTGCTCGATATGGCACTGGAAGGGGATGAGCAAATCAACCGCATCGTTCGCAAATCGATTTGGCACTATATCACCAGAGAGTATGGCGAACCCAAAATCTCCGAAATTGTCTATCTCGTCAATATTGCTCGCTCCGTTGAGTCGGGCATTATTTCGGTACTCGGTATTTCACTGCCGACTTTGACCGAACGCTGGCGTGAGTATATCAAAGTACGCTATGGCAACCAAGTCAGTCAGCGTACTGCTTGGGAAGATCTCTCCGGTTTCCAACAAATCGAACTTCCAAATCATTATACCGTCTTATTTGCCGCTCCTAATCCGCAAGGTGGCACAGTCGCTTTATACCTAGAGCGGGATGGCCGTCAATCGGTTTGGGTATACGATCTTGAAACCCAGGAATTGGAGCAAAGCCCGATCAGCTCTGGAATCAAGCGAGTAGATGCTCGCTTTACCGAATTTGAACCGGTATTGAGCTGGCACCCCAATGGCCGTCGCTTAGTGGCCAGCACCTTCAACGATAAAGCATTGGCCCTCGCCTATTGGAACCTAGGTGAAAAAGATGTCAGCTATAAAGACCTCAGCAATAATATTCAGAAGATCAATGATCTCAAATGGGGCGCTGAAGGCCGTCAGATCGCCGTTTCTGCCCTGCGCGAAAGTCGGGTGGACTTATTTCTCACCAATGCGGGGGACGCCAATCTCAAAGCCTTGACCGATGACAGCTTTGATGAGCTAGATCCGAGTTGGAGTTTAGATGGCGCTTATCTGTTTTTTAGCTCCAATCGTGATAGCACGCTGTCGCAGGATCAAAGCGGTGCATGGAGTGCCCACACCAATGATTTTGATCTCTTTAGATATGATTTGGATGAGGATACCATCATCCGGATTACTCGCACCCCTCTGGTCAACGAAAGACAATCTTTTCCGATTAGTGGATTCGAAATCGGCTTTGTATCTGATGCCTCTGGGATTCACAATCTCTATCAGGCCAATATCTTCACTGGTGAGCAGCAAGCCCTCTCCAACCTTGCCTCCGGGATCAAGGAGCTGCAAATTGCAGATGGAGAAGTGGTCATCCTCAGTGCAGAAAATGGGGAATTAAGCCCGATGGTGCTACCGTTTTCAAATTTCCAATTGGGCGGCCCCCTACAGCCAACCCTCTTACGGGTAGAGGATTTAGCGGCCTACCAAGAAAAAAAACTCAAGGAGTCTCGTTTGCAGGCTTTGATTGAGTCAGTGGAGGAAGTGAGGAAACCAAGCGCCGCGGAACCAGCGCCTAAAACAGAAGCCAAAGAAGAAGCAGATCGCCCTGTGCGTTACTATATTTTTGATGAGGAAGAAGAGCCTTATGAGGCAAAACGCCCAACTTCTCCAGCTTCTCGTCCCCGCACAGAACGCCGTCCCAAGCTGCCGCCGCCAACGGTATTTGGCAATGAGCCTAAGCCCGAAATCGCCGAAGTCGATGTCGAGAATCTAGGCAGTGCAGGCCCTCGCTGGGAAGCGGATTATCTCGGCCTTAATTGGAACTTTGATCCAGTGGCACAATACGGTTTTGTCGTAAGTGCTGGTTTTTCAGATGTATTTAATAATCATCAATTTGGTGTCTCCGTTGCGCCCTTTACGCTTGGTGGCACAGGCGTAGATGGCGATTTCACCTATAGCTACAACAAAAACCGACTGGATCTATTTGCTGAGGCAGGTTATATGTCTCGTCAGTTGCGCCGAGAAAACAATCTCGAATCAGATTCCTTTATCTTTCGCTTCGATCAAATGCGCATCAATGCGGGTGCTCGCTATCCGATTACTTCTCATTTGAGTGTAGAAGGTAGCCTAGGTGGCTATTATATTGATCGCAAAGACCAGCAGTTTTTGCGTCAGGATCCTTTAGATGATCAAGATGCAATCCTCA
>JBCAWW010001090.1:0-2261 GCA_038534415.1 Bacteroidota bacterium
AGCTACCTTTACAGAGCGACAAGCCCAAATCCGTAATCGAGCACGAGCCCGCTTGATGCGAAAACTGCCTTGGCGAACTCCACAGCGCTGGTTATTTCAGTTGGTATGGCAATTTGCAGCCTATGGCTTAAAGAATAGGGAAAACATGAGGCTTTGTCGTACCCGTGGGTATGGTGCGGTCAAAGATATTTTTCTAGCCATCGGTCAATGCTTGCATAGAGATCAACTTATCGATCAAAAAGAAGATGTTTTTTACTTTTCGCTCTCCGAATTAGCCGCTCTGTGCAAGGGAGAGAATCGTTCTGCGCAGCAGGCCACCCTAAAACAACGCCGCAAAGAGTATGATGCCTACACCCAGCTAGAATTACCGGACAGAATAATCTACGAAGGACGAGATTTACCCAAATTTTCGGCTCCAGGAACGCCCATTTTAGCGCAAGAAGGCACTTATCAGGGCATTGCTGTTTCCAAAGGCAGGATCGAGGCGGAGGCGATCATCGTTACAGAACCCAGCCTCGACATAGCAGTACAAGGCAAAATATTGATATCGCGCATGACAGATCCGGGCTGGGTATTTTTGATGACTCAGGCGGCCGGTTTGATCAGTGAAAAAGGTTCCTTGCTCTCGCATACCGCCATCGTCGGACGAGAATTAGGGATCCCCGTGGTGGTTGGCATTCCTTCTGCTACCCAGATTTTTGCAAGCGGAGATCGTTTACGCCTCAATGGATCCGAAGGTACTGTTGAGGTTCTCAAGCCCTAATCTTATGCATCCATATTTTGCGTTTATCCTCTTGTCGATGATCCTCTCTAATGTGGGGCATATCCTCTTGGTCAAAAAAAATGCCTTCTCAAAACTCGCAATCCCCATCTCTACTCAACAATTAGGTGCCAACAAAACCTGGCGGGGCTTCTTGGTTTTGATCGTGCTCAATGC
The DNA here is from genome assembly GCA_038534415.1 of Bacteroidota bacterium. Classification (GTDB taxonomy): domain Bacteria; phylum Bacteroidota; class Bacteroidia; order J057; family J057; genus JBCAWW01. The sequence continues at coordinate 938 of JBCAWW010001090.1, forward strand.
AATCTGTAGTGGCCTCTTGAACCTAGCCTTTGGATACTTTAGTGCGATTGAAGCGCTGTGGTTGGGGGGGGGGTTGGGCTTTGCCTATATGCTCTTTGAGCTACCCAACTCTTGGCTCAAACGCCGCCGAGGGATCGAATCGGGCGAAACACCGGGTTGGTTTGTGGTGTTGGACAAAACGGATTCTAGCTTTGGCGTCAGTCTGACGAGTGCCTTTTTGTTTGGGTTTAGCCTCTGGCAAACGCTGCTCCTTTTCCTATTGGGCAGCGCCACTCACGTCTTATTTTCTTGGCTGTTGGTCCTAGTTGGCGTCAAAAAAAGATTTTAACAAGAGTAGAAAGACAAAAATATTAAGTAGCAAGAAAAGCCGTTGACTCATCTCGATTAGACTCATCATTATCGGTCTTTATCCTAAATACGATCGTCTAAATACTTCAATACACCCAAGGCAACAAACGCCAGCTTTGTGCTTGATACCTTTGATAAGTTTCCCCAAAATGAGACAATAGTAGCCTCTCTTCCAGACCAATACGATTTAGCACTGCCCAAGCCGGCAATACTACCAAAACCGATAAACAGATAGCATTGCCCATCACTAAACCAAGGCCGAGATAATAAAGCAAAAGCCCTAGATAGCTCGGATGACGGAGGTATTTGAAGATGCCCTCGCGGATCAACTTTTGGTCTTGCTCAACCCTTAGTTGTACCGTAAAGGCCTGCCCCAACTGCCAGACCGCATACCAACGTAGTAGCAATCCTAGCCCTACCCAAAGCAGACCAACAAGCAATAAAAATCCTTCGGTGAGTAGATAAGGCCCCTGCACAAAATAAATCAGCAAACTCACGACCAAAGCTATTGGTACCACCCAACGAAAGAGGCGGAGACTCCCTTGATCTTGTTGATTATCAGGCTGTTTTTCGGATTTATCCGTGCTTTTTTTGATATTAATCCAAAGGCCCGAAATGGTGATCACTAGCGCAATACCGATTACTAAGAGGTCCTTTTCGCTCATAATTCCTTGCTTTATGAACATCCTTGTCCCGCTCAATATACCGAATGTTCTCTCGCTCTATCGCCTGTTTTCCTTCCCGATCGTATTGGGCATTGCCTTGACGGGCTATGAGGAGATATTTGTAGTGCTGCTCTGCATCAATTTGATTACCGACATACTCGATGGTATGATCGCTCGTCTCTTCAATATGAAAACCGAGATTGGCGCCCGTTTAGATTCAATTGCAGACTTAGGTACCTATGTGTTGGCGATTTTGGGAATCTTCCTTTTTAAGTATGCAGAATTTGCACCTCATATGCTCTCTTTTGGCG
>JBCAWW010001091.1:0-2260 GCA_038534415.1 Bacteroidota bacterium
TATAATATTCATTGACTGGGGAATATCCAGTACCAGGATTAATATCCTTTACTAAACTAGCCTGTCCCATTGCGTTTTGAATAAATGCAAAACATAATAATACAAGCAACAAAGCTTGTAGACCTAATCTAAGCTTCAAATAGCCAAGGTTGAGTCGAGGAGTGATTTTTTGATTCTTAGGAAACATGTTGCAATAATTAGGGGTTGAAAAAACTGTTTTAACTTTTGAGGTTCAGCTGACAATCATTTTTGCAATCGTGTGAGAAAAGCTTCCAAAAGAGACAAAGCAATCCTGAGCAAGTCTCCGGAGGACTTGGCAATAAAAAGGGTGCAATACTTTAATGAAAGATTAAGTCAGTTGAGTGCAGATGAAATGAGAGCTGATTTAGTTGTTGATTGTAGGTGTATAAAGAGCGTTATGATCACAAAGTATCAGCCCCTAGACAGATACGCAAAGAGTCTTTATCAAGTGGATCAGAACCTTATCAAACGGTCATTGATGATGTTTACCACTGCGTGGAACGCTTATTTCAGGACATTTTATTGCTGGCCTAGTAGAGGCCTCTTCTTGAGGCATTGATATTTCTTTCAAGCCTTATGCTAGATACTGCTTGAATGGGATAGGCGTTCTGCGAAGCAGGCCTCAAAAGCAAAATCAGTCTAAGGTGAGACCTCTTTTTTTATTCCCAATTATTCGATAGTTTCAATTACAAACTACTACTATCTATGCTATCTGGATTTAACATTTGGGAGGTAATTGTTGCAGCCGTATCTGGCTTTGGAATCGGAGCCTTGTGGTATGGCCCTCCCCTATTTGGCAAACGCTGGCAAGCCCTGGTCGGACTCAGTGATGAAGCAATACAATCTGCCAACATGCCGCTTATCTTTGGTTTGGCCTTTGTCCTCAATCTGATTGTGGCCGCCGTCTTATCGCTATTTGTGGAGGTATTCATGATGATCGGTTCTAGCGCCTTGTTGGGAGGAGTGTTTTCTGCCTTACTTTGCTTCGCTTTTGTGGCCACTACCTTTGGGATCAATTATTTATTTGCCCGCCGTCCCTTCAAGCTCTATCTCATAGATGTGGGCTATATGATGGTGATGTTTTTTGTAATGGGCTTGATTATTGGTGCTTGGTATTAACCCCAAAAAGATGAACAGAAGAAACTTTATCCAAAAAAGTAGCGGATTGGCTATTGGGGCGGGCTTACTCTCAAGCCTAAGCGGCTGTAGCGCCCTTTTGACCGAAAAAGCCGCCATGGCTTTACCGATAGACAAGCTCGATGAGCTGTTTTTCAAAATATCCTTGGCTCAATGGTCTTTGCATAAATCATATTGGGCTGGAGAACGAGATCCTTTAGACTTTGCTCAAGTCGCCAGAGAAGAATTTGGCCTTAGCGCGATCGAATATGTCAATCAATTTTTTAGCGATAAGGCTCAGGATAAAAAGTATCTCGCTGCCCTCAAAAAACGAGCAGATGATCAGGGGGTACAAAGTGTCCTCATCATGATAGATGCAGAAGGCAATATGGGAACGCTCGATGACGCAGAACGTCAGCAAGTCGTCGACAATCACAAACCATGGGTAGAAGCCGCCAAATTTTTGGGTTGCCATGCCATCCGCGTCAATGCCGGCGGCAAAGGTGAACCAGAAGTAGTCAAAAAGGCAGTCGTCAATAGCCTCAGCTTGTTGAGTGAATACGCCGCCCAAGGCGACATCAATATCATCGTCGAAAACCATGGAGGTTATTCTTCAGATGGTGCTTGGTTAGCTGATGTGATGAAAACGGTCAATATGCCCAATTGCGGCACCTTGCCTGATCTCGGAAATTTTACCATCAATGCCTTTCCATATAAGAAGTATGACAAATACCAAGGCACCAAAGAGTTGATGCCCTTTGCCAAAGGGGTCAGTGCCAAAACGCATGAATTTACTCCCGAGGGGAAAGAAGCCGATATTGATTATGTCAAGATGCTAAAGATTATCAAAGAGGCAGGCTTTAGCGGTCATATTGGCATCGAATACGAAGGCTATAAACTAAGTGAAGTAGCGGGAATCCGTGCGACTCTTCACCTTTTGCAAGAAAGTGCCCTGTCTGTTTAAGATCAATAAGGCTGAAAAAATGACCATTAAAGGCCCTTATGGCCTTCTCTGGCTCTGCCTAATCCTAATACTTCAGGCTACCTACTTTGTGCATTTGGGCTAGATATCTGAGCGCATTTATTTCGATCATCGAAATATTTTCTCAGCCTGAAATGCATG
>JBCAWW010001092.1:0-2257 GCA_038534415.1 Bacteroidota bacterium
CATTGAGCGTAGTGAATAGTGCCCCGTCTCCATGCAGATTGCTCAGCCAATCATAAGTTTTCCAAGTATCGAAATTGAAGTAGGGTCTTGCCATATTTTCGATTTGATCATGATTAGGTTCAAAGCGAGTATCCTTCATTCCTATTTCGGCAAACATTTGATCGGAATAATCTTTGAAGCTCTGACCACTGACAACTTTCACTACTTCGGTCAGCAAAATGAAGTTTGAATTGCTATAAACGTGCCTACTTCCGGGTTCGAAGTTCAAATCTTGCTGCTGCTCCAAAAGTTCGATCGCATCCTGATTGCTGAAGGTCTCTTTCCACCAAGTGATGTTTTGTAAGCTCCAGAGTGAATTCATATCACGGATGCCACTGCTATGATTGAGCAAATGAGCGATAGTGATCGGAGATTCGATATTTGGATACAGCTTGGGGATAAATTGGCGGATATCGTCATCAAGTTTGAGCTTTTGATCCTCAACAAGACGAAGAATGCACATTGCCGTGAATTGCTTGGCCAAGGAGGCGATATTGAAGCGGGTGTTTTCATCGATGACAGTCGTGGGATCGAGATTGCTGACACCTGCATACTTTTGATAAACGATCTTCCCGTTTTTGATGATTCCCATTGCCAGACCAGGTGCGCCTTCGTCGACATTATCGACGACGATTTGATCGAGTGATTTTATTTGTTTGGAACTGAGTTTTTGAGCGATTAGCGATCCGCCAAGGCAGAATAGCAAAATTGAGAGAAAGAATACCTTCATAGCTTTGAGAATTATTGTTGGCCCTAAAATCTCGTTTTTTTAGGGACTCCGCGCGCCATATCACGATTTGGGGCTTGCTTTTGGGCTGCTTCGCAGAACGATTGGCACTTTACATCTCCCCTGCTCATTTTATTCGCTGTCCCCTCTTCGAAGAGGGGACGATTCGGAAGCTCGGACCGGGGAGATGTTTTCCAACTTTGCAGAGCGCTTATCTCGTTTTATATCTCCCCTACTCATTTTATTCGCTGTCCCCTCTTCGAAGAGGGGACGGTCCGGAAGCTCGGACCGGGGAGATGTTTTCCAACTTTGCAGAACGATTATCTCATTCGATATCCGAACCAATCTGCTCCACATACTGCAAGGGCGTCATGTTTTCCTTGCGTTTGAATACTCGGTTGAAAGTTGTCTTGGAATTGAAGCCGCAGTCGAGGGCAATGCTGAGAAGAGTATAGTTTTTATGTTCGCCGCTTTTGACCTGAGTCTTGAAGGCTTCAATACGATAGTGATTGACAAAATCGTTGAAATTCATTTCAAAACCTTGATTGATGATTTGTGAAACCTGTTTGGTGGTGATGGCCAATTTACTCGCGACATCATGGAGGGAAAGCGTCGGGTTTTGATAGATTTTTTCAGATTTGAATAGCTCTAGAATCTGTTTTTTTCCTTCGCTAAATGCTTCTCCCGCTAGCGGTACTTTGAGGGATTTTGGATTTTCTTCAATTTCAGGGAGAGAATCGTTCTGCGAAGCAGTCCTAGTCAAAAGCGGAAAAATGCCAGATTTGATACTGTGGGCATAAGCTTCGAAGGCAATGTAGTAGGCCAAAGCCGCAAAAATAAGGTAATACCAAAACTTCTTGCCGAAGGAGCCAAATTTGGGATAAGCGATAAAAAAACCAATCCGAAAAATTAAGATGATCAATAGTGCGATTAAATACTTTTGTACCCAGCTAAATCTTACGGCATCGGCATAACTCACTTCTTCGACAATTCGTCGACGATAATTTTGATAATGCCGAGTACTCACAACCACATAAGCGATAATAAAAGCAAGACCACTGACCTGATACCAAGTGGATAGATCTTTGTCCTGGCCATCAGCATAGAAATAGTAATCGTCAAGGATAAAAAAGTCGACCACAAACACCACCAAACTATAAACTAAGTAGAGAGCGGCGGGCAAAAAATGCCAATAATCTCGGCGGTTAAGACTAAAGTCTGATTGTAATAAGGAGCGGGTGTAAAAGTAAATCACCGGACCCATGAGGAAAAATTGCTGGAAGGGCACAAAAAAGAGGAAGTCTCGAAAGCCCTCTTTGCCATACCAACCCGAATAGCCGCACATGAAGGGAGTATAGTAGAGAACGCATAGAAAAATGAAGAAACTCAGCCATTTGCTGGCTCGATCTTGGTTTTCGTAAGCTGCCTTGAGTAGGAGTCCTGCAAAGATCAAAGATTGCACCCAAAAAAAGAGAAGAACACTAGTGGAAG
>JBCAWW010001093.1:0-2248 GCA_038534415.1 Bacteroidota bacterium
CGACTGCCAAACCACATAAAGCCGTCGCCATCTTGGGTGAAGGGCATAGCGCACCTCAAAATGCGTAAGGGACATATAGTTTTAAGTTTGACGATTATAGCGATAAAGGGACAAATTAATCTATGAGACCGTTGCCAAAGGGGCAGAATGAAACTTTCTTTTTACCTAAATTATACTTTTATCCCCCTAGTGCATACTTGCACTAGGCTACTACTATTTTGATCAGATTTTCATTGAGTACTCGTTATATTATTTGGTTGCTGCTTGTCTTAAGCCAATTAGGACTTAATGCTCAGCAAAGTCTACGCTTCCGTTACTTTGATAAGCAAGACGGCCTTTCTCAAAATACTATTTTTGCCATCACCCAAGATGGCGACGGCTTTATGTGGTTTGGCAGTCGCAATGGCCTCAATCGCTATGACGGCTACAACTTCAAGCAATACCATCAGCAAACTGACGAGGCCAATAGCCTACTCGACAATGACATCCGTAGTCTCTACTATGATAAATTGGATTCGAGTTTGTGGATCGGTACTCGTAATGGCTTAGGTAAGTTTTACCTCTCCGAGGAACGCTTCTCCAATTTCGGGCCCGATAGTTTAGCCGCTTGGGGCCTAGGCCAAAAGTTTATTCGCAACATCAGTCGCGACAGCAAAGGACGCCTTTGGATTGCCATGGCATCTGGCCTTACTTTTTGGGACGAGGAGCAAGCGCGCTTTGCGCCCACGATCAAACTATCCCATACTGAGGCTGAACCTTCGGCAAATCGCGTTTCAGCCCTACTGGAAGATAAGAAAGGACAACTTTGGTTAGGTGGAGCGACTGGTCTCTATCTGATCGAAAACCCTCAGAGTGCTCAGCCTAGCTTGCGAGCAGGAGAAGAATTACATCCGCTGCTTGCAGCGCTCAACAAGGTAGACATCCGCTCGCTCTGTGCTGACTCGCTCGGCAATATTTGGATAGGCACCCACCACCGAGGGCTCTATCGTTGGCATCCCGAAAAAGCTCAGCTAGATCAATTTCTCCACGAAGCAGGCAACATCAATAGCTTGGCGGACAATAGTGTGAGGACGATTGTCCTTGACCGTGAGCAACAAATATGGATTGGCACCTTTGGTGGCCTAAACCGTTTTAGAGCCGAAAAGGACGATTTTGAGACCATAGAGAGTGAAGCTTTTATGGTGACAGGCCTAAGCAATAGCTCTATCCATAAGCTCTTTGTGAGTAAAAAGGGCGCACTCTGGCTCGGCACCTACAATGGGGGAGTCAACTATCTTGACGAAAGTTTCAATCGATTTGATATTTATCGCCGCAAACCCTATCCCAATAGTTTAAGTAATAATGTCATCAGTTCCTTTGCTGAGACCCCAGAAGGCAATCTTTGGATAGGGACAGAAGGCGGTGGCCTGAATTACTTTGATCGACAAGCTGGTAACTTTAGGCAGTTCAAAGACCAATTGGAGGGTTCCAGAGGTATCAGCGGCAATAATATCAAAAGCCTCTTACTAGAGGGCGATTCGCTCTGGGTAGGGACCTATCAATTTGGTCTCAACCTAGTTGACTTACGCACCAATCAAGTCCAGCAATTTCAGCATGAAGCCGATAATCCTAATTCCTTAGGTGAAAACAATGTCTACAGCATCCTTAAAGAAGGTCCCTATTTGTGGTTAGCGGTCTATTCTGGTGGGATTGATCGCATGGATCTACGGACAGGAGAAATCGCTCATTTGAAAGCAGATCCTCAACACCCCAACGGCCTTCCTACTGATGATGTACGCGTCTTGTACAAAGACCGCCAAGGAGACATTTGGGCGGGCACCGAAAAAGGTATCTGTCTTATGGTGGGCCAAGCGCCCGAAAGCCTTCATTTCCAGACATTTTTGCCACACGTTAAGGTATATTCCCTTCGGGCAACGGACAGTCTCGGAATCTGGATCGGCACCTTTAATCATGGCCTTTATTATCTCAACAAAGCAGACGGGTCCTTCAAACACTACACTACCGAAGATGGTCTGACGGGCAACTCAGTATTTGGTATCCTCAAAGATGACGAAGGCCATATTTGGCTTAGCACCAATAATGGGATTGCGCGCTTTTCGCCTATGCGAGAGACCTTCTCAAGCTATAGTTATACCAATGGTCTGGAAGAACTTGAATTTAACTTCAATGCCTACGCCAAAACCCGTAAGGGGGAGCTATTATTTGGCAGCACAGATGGCTTCACGCTTTTCAGTCCAGAAGATATAAG
>JBCAWW010001094.1:0-2248 GCA_038534415.1 Bacteroidota bacterium
AGAATAGAAGGAGGGTCTTATATTCTATAAGCTTAGTCATAATGTATTCTTTAAGAGCACTATAAAACATTTACAATGTAGAATTATAAATACTCATTTATTCTAAATATCCCCAGTTTAATTGCTTCAATCATTTGGAACAATTATAATTTAAATACTAATGAAGCCTCTGGTACCTCGCCCTCCTACCAGAAAATATGTATCTCTTTCGCTTCCTGCGGTGGCTCTTTAGCCCCCTAATCGAGTGGATTCTCTGTACTAAGTCAGCTTTACCAAGCTATCAAGCCTCCTTCACTAAGGACAGAGAAATTCTTAAGAAAAAAGCCAGCGGATTTTGCCTCACTGGTTTGCGAAGCCTTTCACGGGTTGCTTCCTTTCAAAACGCCTTGGTGGTTGGTCCATCAGGAGCCGGAAAATCAAGCGTAGTGTATATCCCCTCTATTCTCAAAGCCCAGGACGCTAGCTTGGTGATTCATGATCCCAGCGGAGAATTGTATCAGAAGACCAGTGGGTACTTAGAGCAGCAAGGCTACGCCATTCAGATTTTGAACTTTGCTGATGAAAGGCACTCTGATGGCTTCAATCCGTTAATCAGAGCCAAGAGTTCATCACAAATCAATAAAGTGGCTTCGATGATTATTCATACCGCTTTACCAGCGAGTAAAGGAGACCCTTTTTGGAACCTGCAAGCTATCTCCCTGTTGAGTCTCCTAATCACAGTAGTCAAAAAAGAAAACTCTGAATACCAAACGCTGCGAAACGTTCGAGAGTTAGTCCATTTAATGAGTAGTGATGTTACCAAAGTTGAAGCGCTGGTGAAAGCGACCAAAGAATCTTCGCTTTGGCAAGAGTTTCAATCTTTTGTAGGCTTTGATGAAAAGGTGAAAGCGGGGGTGATTGCCTCAGTCTTGTCGGCTCTCCAGATTTTCTCCGATGATACTGTGGCTCGTGTTACGAGTTTTGATTCAATTGCTCCAGATCTCTTCCGAGTGCGTAAGACCGCCCTCTTTATTCAAAACTCAGTTGCTGACGGGCGGTACTATAACGTACTCTCTTCCCTCTTCTTTGAGCAGTTCTTTACTTCCCTCTTCAAACGTCTGCCGCACGATTGGGAGCATGATATTCTCTTTTTAATAGACGAAGCCGGAATCTTGCATATTCCATCTCTGGCCCAAGTAATCTCTAATGTTCGTAAATATCGCGCTGGAATACTACTCGGTTTGCAAGACCCTCATCAACTGATCGAACATTATGGCAAAGCGGAGGCTGAGACGATTAAGACTAACTGTTTTGCTCACCTCTATTTTGCTGGCCAGAGTCATAAGAATGCGGAGGAGATTAGCCAAGTACTGGGAAAAACAGAGTTCACCGATGAATCAGGTAAAATTATGATTCGGCCCCTCCTCACAGGTGATCAAGTCAGAATGCTCAGTCCCAAAGAGGCGATCTTGATTATGGGCCATCACCCGCCGATGAAGCCAGAGATTGTACCCTACTATAGACAAGCTAAACTCAAGAAAAAAACGGAGATACCTCGACCATATCTAGCTCGTAAGCTCCCTCATAGTGCCTTAGCCCTTAATCCAACTTTTCTTCATGGATCATAATTATCTCAATGGTTTACAGGAGTATCTTGAAGCTAGTGGAGTCCTTGAGCATGGCAGTAAAGAAGATATACAAACCGCCAAGAAAGCGTACAAAAAGCAGTATCAAGCCGCCTATCGTCGCGCTCGGCGGCGTAGCCACCCAGAGACAACTGTAACCCTAACTCAAAAGCAGTGGCATTATCTATCGGCTGAAGCCAAGCGACATCAATTGAGCCTCCCAAAGTTTATGAGACAAGCGGCCTTAGCGTATCTCAAACAAACCTATTTAGTGCCGAATGGCCAAGCGGTAGCGAAGATTGAGCAACTCATCTCACTCGCTCGAACTGACATCCAAATTATTGCCCGCCATCAAAGTCAATTGGGCCGAGAGGACATTGCCAAGGCTTACCAAAGCCTTCTTGAGCGATATATGAAACTAGAAATGAACATGATAATGATCCTTGGCTAAGTGAATGGCTCCGAGATAGATCCCATTGGGATTACGAAGTTCAATATACTTGCGGGCTAAATCTTCTATGATCTCAACGCTGAGGTAAGGAGTATCACCGGGATGAAAGGACAAGATTTCATGAGTAAGGATTACACTGTTGGTTCGTTTACGCTCTCTAAAGGTCTCGTTATATCTATACCAGCCAGTCCAG
>JBCAWW010001095.1:0-2245 GCA_038534415.1 Bacteroidota bacterium
ACAATCAATCAAAATCCAGACCAGCACTGTAGTCATCCCCAATGAACCTTATACCCCCATTCTCAAAGATATTAGCCTAGATTATACGGCTTCTGCTGATTCGCAGAACGCTGATATCGATTTTTACCAATTGCTGCCATTTACAGACTCTTTTCAAGCTCAGCCGCTAGACGCGAATCCTGACTTATTGTATAACATCAAAGACGAGGGCACGCTCTTTATCGGACTGCAAAACCTGACTCCTGGCAGCATCCTCAATCTCTATTTTCAATTAGCTGAGGCTACGGCTGATTCAGAATTTGATCCTGCAGTGATCGAATGGGCCTACATCAAAGACAACCAATGGCAGACACTTAGAGATCAGTTTCAGATTTTGGCAGATGGTACCGAGGGCTTTACTCGCTCCGGTATCGTCAAGATTTCGGTGCCGGGTGATATCTCCACGGAGAACGTTACCCTCCTTGCTCCGACAGAAGAGCCCCTCTATTGGTTCAAAGTGAGTGCAAAGGAAAATACTGCCGCGATCTGCGAGACCATCGCAGTCTATACGCAGGCCGTGAAGGTGAAAGCTAGCCTACAGGCGGACAATGATCTCAATCGTTTGGCGCAGCCACTCCCCAAAGAAAGCCTGGCTGACTTGGCCCAAGCCGACTCTGCCATTAGCACCGTCTTACAACCAGCCGATTCTCAGGGAGGCTCCCCTCCAGAGTCCGATGATACTGACAATTATTATTTACGCGTTAGCGAACGCTTGAGACATAAAGGACGCGCAGTCAATGCTTTTGATTATGAGCGGATAGTGCTAGAAGCCTTTCCGATGATCCGCACCGTCAAATGTATCACCCATGCCATGAGTTTGGCTGGAAGTACTTATCGACAAGATTTACAGCTTGCTCCGGGCTTTGTTACAATTGCTTTGATTCCAGACTTGGAATACCTAAAGAGTGCCAATTCGGCAACTCCCAAGGCGTCTATCAGCCTGCTTAATGAAATCAAGACCTATCTCCAAGCGCGTGTTTCGCCCTTCGTGCAACTCAAAATTGCCAACCCTAGATATGAAGCGGTGCATGTGGAGGTTGATGTACAATTCAAGCCGGGCTTGAACGCTAGTTTTTATCTCAAAGAACTGGCTCGGGAGATCCGTTTGTTCCTTACTCCATGGTTAGGCGGCGATCAAGCAAAGCTCTGTTTTGCCCACGGAGCCTCCCAATCTGATTTAGTGGGCTTTGTCGAGGCTCGGCCTTATGTGGATTTTATTAGTTGTGTAAACCTGTTTCACGATGAAAATTACCCCTTAATTAAGGCTGCAAATACCCTTTTACAGACGGCTAAAGCAGCAGAGGATACGGCCGAGGACGATAATGACGCAAAGGGGGCGATCCAAACAACCATTAATACCGTTCAGCAGGCGTTAACTGCTACGGTGAAAATTTTACAAAACGGCAGTCCGCAGGATGTAGTGGAGGAAGATATAGCTAATTGGGAGGATGATATAAATAAAGCGATTAAAGCAATTACAGATGCTGACGCGCTTTTCTCCGATAAAGCTGGCTTAGATCCCGCTATAACCAAAATGATTACGAAGGCTCATGATTTCGTTACCGTAGGGGATTTTTTTAAACAAGCCTATTTAGCGGATTTCGCAGGGAACTGTGCATCCTCCTATGTTGATATTGAGGGGCAGGTTAGTCCACGCACCCCTCGTTCTATCCTCTTAGCTGGTGATATCACTACTCGGCAATTTGCCAAATTTTATTGTGAGCAGTATCAGCCCAATTCTTCCAACCAGATACAATAATTGCGCTTGCCATGGCAACGATCATCAACCCAGAAATAAATACCATCCTCCAAAACGACCCCACTTTTGAGGGCTTGGAGTATGAATCCTTACGTCAGCTAGGTTTAGACCGTATTGGCCATCTTTCAGGACGTATTTGGACCGATCACAATGTACATGATCCGGGTATCACGACCTTGGAGATGTTGTGCTATGCGCTTTTGGACCTTGGCTATCGTACCAAGTTGCCAATGGGGCAAATCTTGGCTGATGATCCAGATGCTGCCAATGAATTACCGCAGTTTTTTAGCCCTGCCCAGATTCTTTCTAGTAGTCCAACTACCATCTTGGACTATCGTCGCCTATTGCTCGATATACCTGGCATCAAAAACGCTTGGCTAGAGGTCGTAAGGGATGAAAATATCACAATTAATGGACAAGATACTCCTCTCAATGGCCTATATAAAC
>JBCAWW010001096.1:0-2242 GCA_038534415.1 Bacteroidota bacterium
TTGACGGTCCGAGGCGAAGAAGAGGACGTCATGCACGAAAAAATTGTAAAGCAATAAACTTGTAAGCGATATTTTACTCAATACTAGCCCTCTATTTAGCTGCTCGTTCCGAGAACGCTCAGTCGAATAGAGGGCTTTTTATTGTCTAGAAAAATCGCGCAATTGGTCAACAAAAAATGCTCAATTCCTTTGCAAAGGATATAGCATTATCCTAATTTAGTAATGCGAGGTAACCGTAGTTACCGCCAACAGGAAAGTACGTCGGAGGGATCGACCAATGACCAGGCCTGTTGTTAAGTCTCACTTAAAGGAAGGAGGTACCAAAATGACTAGTTCCAGTTACTATTTCATCGATTTCATCACCTGTAAGCTTCGCAAGAGTTAACAGACTGATGGTTTGTACCTTCGATAGCTTGGTGATTTGCCCCACGGCATAAATAAAAGAAATCGAAGTTAACTAAGGAATAAGTCCAATACCGTAGCGGGTGTTGGACTTCTTTTTTTTATCCGCTTCGCGGAACGCTAGAAGCGTTCCGCGAAGCGGATACCACAAAAGTAAACCCCACAATTTAAGTCGCGCTCCCTCCCTCAGTTCCTGCCCAAAAGAGAGCAAAACCACTGCACCAGCCAGATAAGGCACTTATTGTACAAGCAATAATTTTTGAGATGCTTCTTCTAAAGGATCGATCAGCTTGAGGAGATAAGCGCCTCTTGGATATTGAGCTAGCTTGATTGGGTACGCTCCTACTAGTTCGCTCGACTCAACCCTTTCTTCAAATACCAATCGACCATCCATCGCAAAGAGTTGAAGATGAAAGAGGCCCGCCGGGGGGGCTCCGTTTTTGAGTTGGATGTGGGTTAGGGTTTGGCTGGGATTAGGATATAAGTAAAAATTGCTCCCAGATATTAGCGCTCCCCTCAATTGGACAATATCAGAATGGGTAGCCTTACCGTCAAAGTCTACCTGAAGCAGTCTGTAATACAAATTAGGAGCACTACTCGTATAAGGATCATAAAAGCTATAATATTGGCGTTCCTGACTATTTCCAGCTCCTTCAACCCTACCTATCGGATCAAAATCCACTCCGTTTGCACTCCTTTGGATTTCAAAGTAGTCATTGTCCGTCTCGCTGGCAGTGATCCAGGTCAGTAACCGCTGTCCAGCTTGCCATTGCACTTGCAAATCAAGCAGCTCAACTGGAAAGGTATTTGCGTTCACAATCCAGTCAAAATTAATCACGCTACTGATGGGAGGCACGCAATCGTCAGTAACGCTGATGGAAACATTATAAGGGCTATTTACTGCGGCACCGGGGGTTCCTGCTACCGCTTGCTGAGAAGCACTGCCATCGAGGGTGGCTGTTGGGACCCCTGTGGCGACTAGATCAAGATGGGTCAAGGCGAGCCTATCGACTTTATGTCCCGCAGAACGTTCACCTAATTCGAAAGTGAAGGTGCCGGCATTGGGGAAGTAGGCGTACATCGGAAAACCATTGTTGTCGATAGTCCTTAGATTCCATTTATTGCCGCCTCCGCCACTGCGATATGCCTTGAAAAAACCGCTATTCCCGGGGTTTTCGTTTACATGGTCTGTTCTCCCCATCGCATTTCCCTTGGGATAATAGATCGTTTTGCTTGTCGCACCACCGGCTAGGATGTTTTCAAATTCAATCGTGCTACTGAGAGCGCCGCCTTGGACACAAAAAAAATGAATGTCTGCAGTGTTGACAATCCGTAGCCAAGAATCATTTTCCTCCGTTGTATTGGTGCCGGTGATATCAGATTTCATTTGGAGTCGATAGACGCCGGGATTGGTGATCTGGAGGTGGTAGAGGACAGTCTGGCCATTAGTATTGCCAAAATGATTGGTAGAAGCTCTGAGGTAGTCTGCCCCGTTTTCGGTAAACAAGTCAAAACCACCTGCCTGATCCACAAAATCAGTCTCAGCCTCAAGTATTATCAATCCATTGCTTTCGATAAATGCGCCTGCTACACCGCCTGGAACTGCTTGGGCGATCGTACCACTGATCACGCCAGTGCCGGGATCTATCACTAGGCCGTCAGGGAGATTGGTCGCCTGATAGTTCAATCCCCCACAATCATCCACATCGCTTGCTGTGATTTGGAGACTGATCAGCTCGCCCTCAGCATTGTTTTGCGTATTGGGCTTGTCTACGGTAGGAGGTTGATTGGTCTGAGCCTTGAGAGGGAGAGAAAAACCAGAAACAAGAAGCAGAGACAG
>JBCAWW010001097.1:0-2241 GCA_038534415.1 Bacteroidota bacterium
ATTGTAGACTCCTTTTTTAAACCTTTTATAAGCAATCAAGTGTTCCCCATCTGAGATCAGCAGTAGTTTTTCACTATGCCATACCTGCAAAATTTGCGCGGCTCCATCTGTAGTAGCTAGGCTGATTTCCTCTTTTTTTAATACTGCTTCTGCTGGCAAAGCCAATTTTATACAGGCAAATGCCTCTTCCTTTTTGCCTTGTGCAAAAAAGAGTTCAGCCTTAAGCTTTAGGAGTTTGGGTTTGGCTAAAGTAGTTGCCTTTTCTACTCTTTCAAGCAACAAGATAGCTTCTTGATATTTTGCCCGTCTAATAAAATCCTTTACGATAAATCGTACCAGGTCCAAAGAATCCATAAATTCTTTCAAAGAAAGGAGTCTCTCAAATAGCAGGTCTAAGCCAACTTCATTGCGCGTTTTGTAAAAGACTTCATTGACCGCCATACCAATTAAGACAAGTTGATCCAATGCTCCGCTCGCAATCCAACTTAAGCAATCTTCAACCGCTTTTTCGGTTTCGCCTTCCTTCAAATAAAAACTCGCTCTCAATAAGTAATAGTGACTTTTCCCGCTTGCGACCGCTCCACTTATGAGGATGCTATACATTTTTTCCGCCAACTCTATTTGGCGCATATTTACCAATATCTCAGCTCTCGCGATAAGGAGATAAGGGTTTTGTTTTTCGTCTGGCGCTAACTTTAGGTATTCATCTAGCTCGAATAGAGCCCTAGCGTCATTGCCTAAGTTTTTACTCTGAGAAAACTTATTTAATGCATTTGCCTTTTGTTGACGAAACTCAGCCAATCGCTTATCCTCGAGCGCCTGATCTCGCTCACGTTTTAGCTGGATGACATCCGCAATTTTTGCTTCCCAGCTTTGCTTGACAAATGCCGCTTCCTCTTGATTGATCCAATGGCTGTTTTTGTTCAACAGTATATCAAACAAGCGTAGAGACGCACCGCTAAAAATAAAGGCTTCTAATTGGGGCACTAGTTGCTTGTCTCGCCATTGGAGTAGATGCTGTTTGACTGGCTTGCGGTCTTCCGGAGCTAATTCATCCGTCATCGCCATTAATTCTAACCACAGGGCGCTTTTATCATCACTTAGGAGTGCGGGATTCACATTTTCTATGACAGATTGAGTTAGCTGAGTGAGTTTTGGATGGGTATCCCATAAGTTCTTGGTCCTACTTTCGGGATCAAGGATTTTATCCAATTTATTTGTCTCAGTTTTGGCAGACGATTTCCATTCCAAGACGGCTTCCCACAATTGTCGTTGTAGCATAAGGTTCTCTCTGCCAAAATCCTGTATCCACCCCAAGCAACGCGGCCAAAAGTTGATCAAGGAATCGTGCATGGGCTCCACATAGCGACCTTCCGGATCTACTATCAACAATAAAGATTCCGCCAACTTTTGCAATACCGCATCTTTGGTGGCATCCATATGGTCTAGATAATCCAATTCGTTGAGCGGGGCATCGGGGGTTTCGATTTTCAAATAAACCTTCCGGCGCGAATAGCTCCCATCATTGAGTTGCACCATCCGCAGCATGAGCTTACGCATGAAATCCTGCTCTGCGGGGAGCAAACTTTGATAGACTTTATCCGCATAGGTGCTGAGAGCGCCGTTGACGCCATTAAGTTTGTTGACATATGCATCGCGGGTCAACAATCGTTGGATGGTATCACGCTCTTCAAATAGCTTATGCAGCGTGAAGGATAAAAGCGGCAAAGCTCCAGGCGCATGGTGGATTTCATCTAATATTTGCTCGATCAGGGCTTCTGACTCAAAGTCATATGCCATCACCCAGGCAGGTTTGACCATTATTTCTCTGAGTTCATCACGGTTCATCGGCGGTAGGCGATAGAGAAAATGGCGAATCTGATTCGTTTGCCAAAAACCTCTTCTATCTTCCCTCCGATTGATCATTTCTGCCTCATCATCTCCTTTTTTGCCCTGCCCTACTATTGATGTCTCAAGTTTCCAATCAAAGTCTGAGCGGATGGTGAGGATCAGTTTTAGCTTGGGAGGAGGAGTATTTTCTCCTTCGGAGAACGCTTGGATGCGGTCTACCAAATCCAAGAGATGTTCACTCATTATGGAGGTCCCTTCAGCCTCTGAGGAAAACATTTCTTCATATTGATCAATGACCACAACCGTGGCTTGAGTAAGTGCTAAATCCGCTAATTTTCTCCAAGCGGCAAAGTCTTGCTCGCTGGGGCGTAAGATAATCGGTTCGTGTGC
>JBCAWW010001098.1:0-2237 GCA_038534415.1 Bacteroidota bacterium
GTTTACCTCAAAATGATACGGTGCGGAGGAAGAAAGTAGAAGCGAATGCAAAGGGGAAAGCATTTGCACGGAAATTTCCCTATTGGATAATCTATCAGTTTACAGCAGATATCAACCATATTACGATCTACCAATTGTGGGCCGAAAAATCTATTCAACAACTTAGATCACCAGAAGATTGAGATGAGGATAATCAACCCAATCCCTCAATCTCCCGTAAATTCTCCATCCGATTCCTCACCAAAAACTCATCAATCGTCTCAAAGTGCTCGATCACACGTTTGTTTTTAAACTCAAAGACCTTTTGCGATAAGCCCTGCAAAAAATCGCGGTCGTGAGAGACAAGAATGAGCGTTCCGTCGAAGGCGAGAAGAGCATCTTTGAGGACTCCTTTGGAGCGGATGTCTAGGTGATTGGTTGGCTCATCGAGGATGAGGACGTTAACTGGTTCAAGTAGGAGTTTGACCATGGCGAGGCGGGTGCGTTCTCCGCCGGAGAGGACGGAAACCTTTTTCTCGATGTCGTCGCCGCTAAACATGAATTGGCCGAGGATATTTTTGACTTGAGTACGAATTTCGCCCTTGGCGACTTCATCTATGGTTTGGAAGATGGTCAAGTCAGGATCGAGCAGGGAGGCTTGGTTTTGGGCAAAATAACCGATCTCCGCATTATGGCCTTGTTCGCAGCTACCTTCAAACTCGATCTCCCCCATGATCGCTTTGATCATGGTGGATTTGCCTTCGCCATTACGGCCTACGAAAGAAACTTTTTCGCCTCGCTCGATGGTGAGATTGGCATTGTTGAAGACCACATGGTCGCCATAGCTTTTGGATAAGTCCTTGGCGATGACGGGATAATCGCCAGAGCGACGACAAGGCGGAAAGCGTAGCTTGAGGGCCGAGGTATCGACTTCGTCAATCTCGATAATGTCTAGCTTCTCGAGCATGCGTTCGCGAGAATTGACCTGATTGGTCTTGGAGTAGGTGCCCTTGAAGCGTTCGATGAAGCGCTCGGTATCGGCGATGAATTTTTGCTGCTCTTTGTAGGCTTTGAGTTGATGCTCGCGGCGCTCGGCCCGTAGCTGTAGATAATGCGTATAGGTCGCTTTATAATCATAAATACGGCCCATCGTCACCTCTATGGTTCGATTGGTGATATTGTCGATAAAGGCAATGTCATGCGAAATCACCAGCACTGCTTTGGCTTTGTTGATAAGGAAATCCTCCAGCCAAACCACCGACTCAATATCAATGTGATTGGTCGGCTCATCGAGTAGGATGAGATCAGGCTTTTGCAGCACAATCTTGGCCAGTTCGATACGCATGCGCCAACCGCCGCTAAACTCACTGGTCTGGCGCGTAAAGTCTTCACGCTTGAAGCCAAGACCGATTAAGGCTTTTTCTACCTCCGCATCGTGATTGACTTCATCCATCGCATAGTAGACCTCTCCAATCTCCGTGAGCTTTTCGATGATACCCATATACTCGTCCGATTCGTAGTCGGTACGGGTTTCTAGTTCTTTGTTGAGGCGCTCCATCTCGTCGCGCATCTCAAAGACCTTGCTAAAAGCTTTGGCGGCTTCTTCGAATACGGTACAATTGTCTTCGGTCAGCAAATGCTGCGGCAAATAGGCGATGACGGTATCTTTGGGGGATTGTACGCCGCCTCTAGTGGCTTTTTGGGCTCCCGCGATGATCTTCATCATGGTGGATTTACCTGCACCATTTTTGCCCATGAGGGCGATTTTGTCGTTTTCGTTGATGACGAAGGATACGTCCTTGAAGAGCGTCTGTCCGCTAAATTCTACTGCGATATTGTCTACCGAAATCATTGCTTTTGCTTTGGACTGCAAAAGTAGGGGATTTATTGATTTTTATACTTGTCTGTCTGGGTTCTTTTCTTGGATTAGAAAACCAAAAATAAAGTCCAGCCTGATTCAGTTCCTCCGAGGCTCCAATCGGAACCTTAGCTACGGACCTGGCCTGCACTGATTTAGAGATAAACGTTCCGCGAAGCGGGCCTCCCAATCGAAAAGCAACCAAAATCAATCTCGGTGTTTGAACATACTTATATGTTTATTTATTGATGTATTTGAATAATTCGAAAATAGTATCGTATTTGATGAGAGATACTTGCCTTATCATTGAGCTGTCTCAATGAAAAATATTTGGGAGAATATTGGGGTTCGTATCTTGATGGATAAGCGCCTGAGGCGGGAGTTAAATGGTAAAAAGGAC
>JBCAWW010001099.1:0-2231 GCA_038534415.1 Bacteroidota bacterium
AAAGGTTAATCTTAGCGGCATCACCATTGGCCGATACATTGGCATAGTCATCACGTACCCAGCTAGAAGTAGTACCACCATTAGGGTTGCCAACACCTTCGTCTTCAAACCAACCTGGAGAGATGGTGCTAAGGTTACTACTATTGAAGCCAGTAAAGTCTACTACGGTCAAACTTGGAATAAGTGGAGCAATACGCTCTCTCGTTACCGCCACACTATCGTTTGATCCATTGGTGTCGCCATTGACATTCGCGTCAATAGAAAGCGTGTAAATACCTGCAGCAGAAAGATCTGCGGCAGTAGTAATTACTGCTGATAGTGTATCAAATGGTGCTAGTGTACCACTGTTTACCTCTGCAGTAAACATCGCAGGGATTGGACCTGTGATATCAAGGATGAAGTCAAGGGTATCAACCGCAAAGTCAACTGTATCAGAACCATAATTGGTATAAGTTACTTCAACCGTCTGGTTAGGACCAAAACAAGATGGGTCAACTGGCTGATCTACTGATAGGATAGCGATATCAACTGGAGGTTGATCATAAAGGTTGATATCATCAACAGAAATATCACTGCGGAAAGAAGAACCGCGGATACCGCGGAATACTACTTGGATCGTACCGCTAAAGTTGGCTAGCGAAAGAATCTGCTGATTCCAAGGCTCATTTTCGCCACTCTGTTGTTGCCCAGATAGAGTGAAGATAGTGGTCGTAACGCCGCCGCTGATAACATCAACTTCAAGCGTACCCATATCACTACCATACATATGGTACCAAAACTCTAGTGATGGATTTGCCAGTGCAGAGATGTCAATACATGGAGAAGTAAGTTCGGTGATATCGCCTGTGCTACCAGATGAGGCCTCTGTAAATACGTATAATGAACCACCGGGAGTGTGGTCATCTAATGGGCCTGTAGAGGATGAATTGGTAGTATTATCGCTCTCTACGTGCCAGATATAAGATCCGCCTGTCATAGTCCAGCCGGTTGGGAAAGTACCTGGCGCGCCAGTAGTGCCCGTTTCAAAATCTTCTACAAATGGAGCCGTAGCACCAAGACCAGTATTGACGCTAACAACGGTTGAATCATTGCTGAGGTCTGCGTCATTTAGGACACTAGCTCCTACTTCAATAGTATGAGGACCACTTGCAGAAAGATCTGCGGTCGCAGTAAAGGTGTAAGTCACAGTATCACCTGGGTTCAGGGTGCCAGGAATAATCTCTGGGGTAGTGATTGGACCACCATCTACAGAAAATGCCGCGGCAATACCAGTAGCAGGGTTGGTACCCAAGTTACCTACCTGAACAGTTACAGATTCCGCTGCGCCATTACAAGCGCCATCAGCACCACTTGAGCTAGCAGAGATAACGTAAGTATTGAATGGTGCCGGTAGGAAAGGACTAAAGCCCCAAACTTCATTGTCAGTCAATGAAGTACCATTACCGTCCTGCCCAATCTGATCATTACCAAACTGAACAGCAGTGTTAGCATCCAATTGTACCCCTACAGTACGTGTCAATTGAGGCGAGCCAGAAGAATACTGATCAACGACATATACGTTGTTGCTACCTTCCTCAAGAACAATACAGAAATAAGCAAAGCTTACATTAGGGTTGCCATACTCAAATGAAAACCACTTGATCCACAATTGCTGTGAACCAGGGGTACCAAAAGTTTTTCTCCAAACGCGGTCATTAGTTCCTGTTGGAGCACTAGCAGTAAATTCATCCCAAAGGCCTGCGATCGACATGTCGGGTAGACCCGCACTTGGGAGGTTGGTGTTTGCTCCAGGAAGCACAGTCGTCGCTGTGTCAAAGGTTACTACTCCGTTGAGACTAGCTTTGAAGTGAGTTACCGGAGTACCAAAAAAATCAAAAGGAAAGCCGATTGCTTCGGCTGAAGAAAGCACATTCGTGCTTTGGCTTGGAGGCTGGACCTCTACCCAGCCAGTGGTAGTGGTTTCGGAATCGGAGTTCAAACCTCCGGGACTTCCGACATTAGCTGAGAAAGTAGGAAGATAGGTGATTTGTGCCCATAATCCACTCGATCCCATGACTAATAACAATAGCGTCAATAATTTTCTCATAAGTGTCAGGAATTGGTTTACAGAATAAATAATCAGTCTCATTTCCACAGAAACAAAACTTTACTACTAACATACACTGATAGAAACCGTCAGACGTTGGGTCTGAGTAAGTTTCAGGTTCTCCCACTATCATAAGCTCAAGGCC
>JBCAWW010001100.1:0-2229 GCA_038534415.1 Bacteroidota bacterium
AACCTACAATTGTCCATACTGTCAGGTGCGTCCCCTCGAAACTGTTTCAAAAGCGCCCTTTGTGCGGGGATATGTTTTAGCCTATCAACTAGGTTATCAAAAACTCGTCGGCTGTGTCCGTTGTGTCCGAATCCGGATATTGCGCCAGGCCGCTTATTCGCTTTTGCTGGGTTGGTTTAGCATCACGGCTCTGATTATCAACCCCTTCCTCATCATTTGGAATCTACTGCAAGCACCTTTTATAAAGCCTCGTCCCAAGCGAGTCGAGAAAGCCCTCAAGCGTATGGGCCTTCCGATCAATCCTCAAAAAGCCAATCTTACCGATGCTGGCTACGCATTAGCAGCTTCTATGATCACCGCCGATGGCAAAATCGAATCCAATGAATTGATGATCGCCGAGGTCCAGGGACAAGATGTATTTGGTGAATTTGACAAAGCGGAGTTTCGTCGTCTGGTCTCAGATTATAAAGAATTACCTCCTGCCGTGGACATGGCCGCCCTCTTTAGTGATCTCCTCACGGCCGACGAAAAAGCCAAAATTTATCGCTACCTCGAAGCCATCGCCACCGCAGATGGAGATTTTGCGAAGGTCGAACGGGAGCTATTAAATGAGATAGGTCTTAAGATGGGCTATCTCAAGGAAGAGGATATCGAGGATTAGCCTTGGGATCACCGCTGCGCGGAACGCTTCCCTCTAAGTCAGCATCCCACGTTGTGAGACGATCGGTTGAGGATAATCTACGCCCAAGCGAACGCCATATCCCAGCAATTCCTTCTGAGTAGCATCCCAAGGTTCATGAATATATTGCGAAGGCAGATCGCCTAATTCAGGCAGCCAGTGCTTCACAAACGCCCCCTTGACATCATATCGCTTGGCTTGAGAAATCACATTGAAATAGCGATTTTCCCTGGGATCATTGCCCACTCCCGCTACATATATCCAATTGCCATAATTGGAGCAAACATCATAATCGACCAGTTGAGATTCAAAGTACTCAGCCCCTAAGCGCCAATCTACCCCCAGGTCTTTGACCAAAAAGGAGGCTACATTTTGGCGGCCCCGATTAGACATAAAACCCGTCTGAGCGAGTTCTCGCATATTGGCATCGACAAAAGGAAAACCCGTTTTGCCCTCTCGCCAGGCCTCAAAATGTTTCCACTGCCTCTCTTGGCTTAGTTGGGGGATTTCGGCGGATAAGTGCCCTTTGATCCCCTTGGCAAAAAATATCCTATTCCCATACTTTCGAGCTACAAAGCGAAAATAATCACGCCAGATCAGTTCAAAAATCATCCAATAGGTTGAGGAATTTTTCTTGCGCAGCGATTCATATCTTTTGACCTCTTCATATATCTTACGAGGCGAAAGACAGCCAAGCGCCAACCAAGCCGAAAACTTAGACGAATAGTCCGCCCCTAATAATCCGTTGCGAGTTTCTTTATAGCTGCGGAGACAATCATTTTCCCAAAAGTAAGTTTGCAGCCGTTCTAAACCTTGGCTTTCTCCTCCGGAGAACGCTAGCACTGCACGGGCATCACAAGCAGTCCTTTCTAGGCCTAGGGCCTCTAAAGTCGGCAATTCCCCCACATTGCTAAAAGAGGGTGAAGCAATATGCTCGGGCGTTGGTATCGTTTCCCGAACAGGGGCAAACTTCTCTACTTGCTTACGAAAAGTGGTAAAAATCTCGGGCAAGGATCGGATCGGCATCGGCAAATCACTCAAATGATAGAGCGTAGAGCCCCAATACATTTCCAAACCAATGCCCTCTGCAAAAAGTCTTTTTTCTAGCGCCGCCTCGACCGCAACTTCCTCATCCGTGACTTCTTGATGCGTAAATACTCCTCCCGCATCATATTGATGGGCGATTTGAATCAGTACTTCCTCAGGCTTCCCTTCGACGATAAGCAGCTCACTACCTTTACTTCTAAGGCGCTGACGCAGGTTTTTGAGGCTCTCCAACAAGAATTTTGCTCTATAGCTCCCGGTCTTGGCAAGACCAAAGCTTGTCTCCCCAAATTGACGTGGATCTAGACAGTATACTGGGACTACTTCCCGTGTATGCTCCATCGCTTGTTGGAGCGCTTCGTGATCGTGCAAGCGCAAATCATTGCGAAACCAAAGAATACCTCTTTCCCATTTCATATCTTTCAGAACTAACTAAAAGCAAGGAAGGTTCAAATAGCGGGCAGAAAAATTGTAGTTTTAATCTAACATTAACGAGCCTTACACAT
>JBCAWW010001101.1:0-2224 GCA_038534415.1 Bacteroidota bacterium
TTCGTGGATTATACCAACGAACCCCAAGAGCCACCTTCCCAAATCAGGCCGATAATCAGCCATACGATGAAGATAAAGGGGACTAAGATTACAAAGCCTAAACGCTTTACTTCGTGGCGTAAGTGCATAAATTCTGCTACGATATAAAATGCTTTGAAGATCGTCAACACAATGAAAGTGGAGACTACGATAGCCTTTACGGTAGCTTCAGAAATCCCAAACCATTCGGGATAATAAGCTTTGGTAAAAGCGATCACAAATTCAAAAGCGGTTAGACCTAGTAGAATCCAAAAGGTTCGAAAGATCGATTTTCTTGCTTCAGTTCCGTCTGCAGTTGCCATAGTCTATAGGTATCTTTCTAAGTGTGTTCTTTAAATAAGGTAGAAGAAGGTAAATACGAAGACCCATACCAAGTCAACAAAGTGCCAGTATAGTCCGATTTTCTCGGTCATCTCATAGTGTCCTCTACGATCGTAGGTGCCTTTGATGACATTGAGAAAGAGCATCACGAGCAGGACAACTCCAGAAAATACGTGGGTGCCATGAAATCCTGTAACAAAGAAGAACAAGTCTGCAAAGCCCGCGGGTCCGTATTCGTTCGCATATAAATTGGCACCACCATCAGTAAGGTTCCATTTTTCTTGTTCTTGACGCTCAGCCAAGGCAGCGCCTTCTAGTTTGTTACGCTCATCTTCACTCATTACAGGAGCGGTAGCGGCGATCTTATCAACGATAAAGCCTTCTTCTACTGGATGCCCATCAGAAAGACGGAATCCTATGATCTCCTTTTCTTTGGTGTTGAAGATATCTTCGTTCTCCTCTCTTACAGGAAAGGCGATTACGATATCACTACCAGTATTGAGTTGAGAAATATTGAGCAGTTTTGCTTCCTGTTTAGGGAGCATATAAGTACCAGCATGAGTATGAGAAGCCTCATCGAGGATCATCTCGATGTGGGTCTCGTTGGTGATAGTCGCTCCATCGCGAACGGTCAGTGCTGTGACGTGGTGGTCATCATCGCCAGCATAGGTTGGCATCAATTGCACCATCGAAAGCTCTTCTAGCACTCTATCCGGTACAATACTACCCTCAAAATCTGCGACTTCGGCTGCATATGCACCATCTGAAGTACCAATGATAAAGTGATACCATTCGTAAGCCTGACAACCGAGAAAGGTTGCCCCTCCAATGATGGTAAGTAAGACCCACTTTGCCACTTCATTCTTAGACTTACGGTGGCCCGCTTCAACAGCCAGTACCATCGTCACACTACTAATAATGAGGATGAAGGTCATGATACCCACAAATACCAATGGCGCTTCTATATGGAAAAATTCATATAGAAATGGGGTGTGAGTAAAAACATTTTCCGGATTTGACCAAGCAAAACCTTCGGTAGTGGCACTTACCCGCAAGGCTCCGTAAGTAATCAGCAGGGCTGAAAAGGTGAAGGCATCCGAAACGAGAAAGAACCACATCATCAGCTTGCCGTAGCTTGCTTTGAATATGGGTCGTTCGCCTTCTATTAACGCTTTTTTATCGACAGCTGTATCCGCCATGAATAATAATTAGTGTGTTTCTAAGACTAGGCAAATTTAATATAAACTTCTAGAAAACCATATAGACATTACATTCTTCCCCACAAGTTCATCAATGCCTTCTAATTCTCTTTGAAAGAACTTATCCAAAAATATTTTGGTTTCTGCCTTCATCTTTGGCTTTCCTCTGACAGCCAGAGGATTAAGCTTATAATGAAGTTTATTTACTGCTTTTTCCCAAAAGGAAACTTGCCGATTATCCTGCTGTGGTTTAAGCGGTAAAGTATCTAGATATCGAGCATGGCCTGAATTTTTCAGCAGCCGATTTTTCAAGACCTGCAAACGGATGTTTTTGGGCAGTAATGCCTTGTTAGCATGTACTTCTAATGCATCCGCAGGAAATTCATTGATATCAAGCCCTAAAAAGTCGCAAACGCCCTCCATTTCTCCTTGCAAGTCTGCGATGAACTCCTCAAATAAAATCACCTTGATTCGTTCTCTCGGGATATGCTTATAATAGGTCTCTAACTGGCTTTTATATAGGCTCCGATCCAATAAAGTCGAGGGTTCGTATCGAATCGTATCTTCAAAGCTATAAGCAGCACGTCCAGTCCTTAGCATGTGCCAATAGTTTGAATATGCTCGGCTCGTTGGATGTCTCAACAAAAAGATGAGTTTTATTTCTT
>JBCAWW010001102.1:0-2220 GCA_038534415.1 Bacteroidota bacterium
CCGTTGGGGGAGAAGTTATTTCCAGACGGATGCGCCACAAGATGCCTGGGAAGGAACGGATATGAACGGTGCCAAGGCTAGAGAGGGTGTGTATTATTACAGCCTCAAGATTGGCGAGAAAGTGTATAATGGTAATATCACTTTGATGCGATAATAACAGGATCAAAAAGATCAAATACGATACTAAAGCGCTGCTCGAGAGAGTGGCGCTTTTTTTATGGGCACCGCTTCGCGGAACGCTGATAATCGTTCTGCGAAGCAGGCAGTCTCACGATCGGCTTATGAAATCAGCCGCTATATCAGAAAATGTTGGTGTGTGGATGTATTCCACGCCCAAGAGGGAAGCGTTCTGCGAAGCAGCAGTAAAGAAAGAAAATCTTGAACTAAGGCTAGAAGCGCTAAATTGGATTTATTATTGAAGGGAATGAGAAAGAAAACATAAGTAAATGGTACTAAAGATTATCGGTATTGTAGTCCTCTTGCTCGTGATTTTGATTGCTGGATTGGGGATATATCTGCGGGCTGGTTATAAACTGGAAAATGGAGAGTGGGCCTGGGTTTCGTATGATGAAGCAGCTGGAAAGCGGATACGAAAGCTCGCGGAGGTCGATCAAGAGAGTTTTGAGATCCTTAAGGATAAGCGTTATGGAAAAGATAAGGCAAAGGTCTTTTTCTTGGGTAGGCCAATAGAGGATGCTAATCCCCAGACATTTGAGCTATTGTCAAAGGAGGGCTATGCAAGAGATGATCAGTATGTGTTTCTCGATCGAATAAAACTTGTGCAGGCTCATCCGCAGAGCTTTAAGACCTTAAGGTTTCCTTATGCCGAGGATCAGGAGCGGATTTATTGTGGGACGATCCCGCTCAACTTGCGGGGGGAAGAGCTGGAGGAGTTTAGGGTAAAAAAAGGTTCGAGTATGCGAGTGACGTTCTTGTTGTCAAGTTTTGTAGAGCAATATCCTGAGTATGCTTGGTTAGATACTTTGGGGATAGAAAGTGTGATCGTGGGGGAGGGGAGTGCCGAGACGAATACTAAGCGTTTTGATGGCTATCGGGAAAGGGCGAAATAGGACGCAGCGTTCTGCGCAGCAGTAAAAAACAAAAGCGAAAAAAATGCCCCGTCCTGCAAATGCAAGACGGGGCAAAACTTTAGGGATAAATCCCTTATTCGATAATCAGACGCTTGTGCATGACAGCATCTGGGGTTCTTACTTCAAGGATATACAATCCAGTTGCTAGCGAGCTAGGCAAGCTAACTTCTTGAGTGTAGTTTCCGCGAATCTGACCGATGTTGCGGGTATAGATGATTTGACCAGCAGCGTTGCTTACTTTAAGCGCTACTTTGTCAAGGTTGATACCGGCAAACTCAACGTCAAAGTTACCACCGTTCGGGTTTGGATATACTTGAACCGCTTGGCTCAATAGATCATCCTCGATACTTACGTTGGTTACGATGATGGTGTCAGTCTTGGTAGAAGTACCACAATCATTCATTGCAGTCAAGCTAACGATAAAGGTATCGTTGGTTGCGAAAGTATAAGTAGGATTGGCGTCGGTGCTAGTATTGCCATCACCGAAGTCCCACATAAGAGAAGTCGCATCACTTGACATGTCAGAGAAAGTGATTTCGTAATTGACATCACCAGGCACGAAGTCAAAGGCAGCTACTGGGAAAGTATCAGTGGCAGCGACTGAAAGTGTTGGAGAAGTCAATTCACAACCATTGGCGTCAGTGATAAAACCAGTGTAATCACCTACAGGAAGCATCATGAGGTCTTCAGTAGTTGCGCCATTGCTCCAGGAGAAGCTATAAGCACCAGTACCACCGCTAACGCTGATCATGATAGAACCAGTAGAATCATCTGGACAGCTAACATCCATTAATGAATCAAGAGCGACTGCAATCGCAGCAGGCTCAGTGATTGTTATAGAAGCATCGACAGAACAATTGAAGCTATCTACTACAGTTACGTTGTAGCTACCAGCAGGCAGACCAGTAGTCATGTCCATATTGGTATTGTTGCTCCAAGAATAAACGTAAGGTGCAGTACCTCCAGTTACAGTTGCCATAGCAGTACCAGTAGTGTCATCTTTGTTACTGTCATCGATAGCCTTGGTCTCAGAGGCAGTGATTCTATTGTAGTCAACATCGCAGCTTCTGCACCTATGGTGATGACTGGGGTAGTTGATTCTGTACTCTGTAACGGAGACTCTACTGGT
>JBCAWW010001103.1:0-2217 GCA_038534415.1 Bacteroidota bacterium
GCCTCAGCTTGCCATGTTTGGGCCTCACTATCTGTACTATTTTGGTCTTCAAAGAGAATGTTTTGAGCCACATCTTTGAGTCGCAGATGATAGGCGTAGCGAGAGATACCTGTGTTTTCGGCTAATGCGTCTTCCCGAAACTGCTGATCCCAAGCTTGCAAATGCAGCTGCTGGCTCACAGTATCTTGGAAAAGTCTATGACTGAGGAGATGTCCACCTCCAAAGTCTAGACTGATTTGCATATTGCTGGCATTGATGCCATCTCCGATTTGAAATTGGCCACCTTGGCGTAGGGCTTCAATCGCTGCTTTGAGGTCTAGGTAAGCATCATTTGAATCAGAATATTCATTAGGAGCATATAACCAATCAGTCGCAGCATTGGGGCGAAGCTTGAGCTCATACTTAGTCTCAAACTCAATCGGTACGAAAGGGCACAAACTCTGACGGCTCTCCCAATTGATCCCCAAACGGGCGGCAAGATTGGCTTCTAAGCCTGAAATATTATTGGTACCCCATGCATTTTGGCTATAGTCATAAGCTCTGCTGCGATTGTGGGATAGCTGATCAAATTGAGATAGATAGCGTGATTTAACTTCTAGCAGATTACTGTCAGTCTGGGTATTAGCACCAAACATTGAATACATCTGTAGGCTATAGTCAGTAAATCGTTCCGCGAAGCGGCCCAATAAATGATCCAAAAATTGATGTCTCCTCTGCTGATAAAGACTGGGCCCCTCCATCAAAGTGTGCAAATAACTCAACTCCTCTGGGGGCGAATAAGTCCATTGCAAACTATATAAGTTTTTGGATTCGCCTTGAGATGCGGCGATATGGCAGGGTTCAGAAAGGAGTTTTAAACTATCTGGCCATGTGAGTTGGCTACTCATTAGCGTTGCAGCATTGTAAGCATCTGCCTCAGTGGCATAAGTATGCTCACTCAACCATCCGTAGTCATAGGACTCAAAATAAATTCCAAAACGAAAACCCTCCGTAAATTCATTGACAGCAATCAAGATTACTTTTTCGCTGTTGGTCTGGAAAGCAGTTTTGATGTTTTGGCTGGCAATAGCGCGACTCTCTAGATGGTCAAAGGTAAAAGCGGGTATATCTGGCTCATGATCTATGGGAGCAGCTTGCGCAATCCCTAATAAGTGGTTTTTACTGACTAGGCGGGCAATCCCCCCACCTTGGGTCCAACCAAATTGATCAGCCTTGCCATTGAGTCGATTGAGTTCTTCGATTCGGGGTACAGAGTCAAGGCTTTGAGCAAAATAGGTTTGTTGATATGCCTTGGGCCTTTCAGATTCAGGGATCAAGGCAAAATGGCTTTTCAGCGCGCCTAGTTGGGCTAAAAAGTCTGCTAATAGACGCTCAAAAAAGAGTAAGTAACCTTTGAATTGCAGCGCCTTAGCCTGTCGTTCTTTGCTTGCAGAAATATCAAGGCCGTCTAGACCAATCCCGTAAACCTTGGGAAATTCATGCTGTATGGAGTAATAATCATCTAGGTCCGGTCGAAAAGTATCCTTAGGTGCCTCTACATCAAGATTGGGATAGGCTGATTGATATCGCACCTTTTGGCGATCACTAAGCGATTGTCTAAAGGCAGTTGTCTCTTGCAGAGAATCACCATGATAAGTCTCCTTTTTGCGAAAAAGGGAAATCTTACTATTGGTCAAATCAAACACCGGAAAGCTATCCTGTGGAAGATGATACAGCCAAGGAGTATCGTTTTTGCAACTAGTATTTTCAGTTGAACTGACTTCAAGGAGCGTTTTGAGAGATTTTAGATTACGTATTCGTTTTACCCCTTCGATGTCCGTAATCAGACTGTACAAATCTGAAAAATGAATCTCTTTTTGCTGTCGAATGGCTAGCAGTTCATCAGGGTCCACAAAGCCGAAGCTATCCGTGGTATAGGGTCTACCAGCATAGATATCTTCGATGGTTTTACCTTTGGCAAGGAGTTCACCGAGGGTGTAATACTGTAGTTCTGGACAAAAATATTGCTCTAATCGCTTGACAATGTCCGTAAAGACTAAGGCGGGGTCAGCTTTATCTTCTATCTCAATTTCTGATTCCAAAGGTATCGGACAAGCCATCAAAATGTTGGGGCTGTCCAGATTGACAAAATCTTCTCCAAGGTTTCGGGAGGCTAACAAAGCTTGCCTGACCTGAGTCAAAATTTCGCTTTCAGATTGTTCACTTTGGGGGTCTAAC
>JBCAWW010001104.1:0-2216 GCA_038534415.1 Bacteroidota bacterium
AAATTGGTATTGATCGGACAGCCTTTGATGAAAAGATCAGGTGTCGCTTCTAATGGATACCAATGGGTCTTATTTTTGGAACGCAAGTTTACGCGCTTACTCAGGGGACAATTTTGTGGGACTAAATAGCCGCTGGAACTCTAATGGGACTTATGTCGCTGAAGGAATTGCTAGCCCTTTGACTCAACCCCTCAAGGCAGATACTCCTTATTTTCTAGAATTTGCGGTGCGAAATCGAGGGGCCTACGAAGGAGCCGTTAATTCTGCTTCTTTATGTGCCTTAAATCCGGATCGACATATTGATATTTATGGCCATAGAGATAGTATTCTTGTCATCAAGAACACTGCCAATGGTACCTCCACGACCAATGCTCATCTATTGAAAGAAGTTCGATCCCTAGATTTAAATGGTAAAATGCCTGGGGATTGGACCGTGATTTCAGCCTGTTTTATCGCTCAAGGGGGAGAACGTTTTGTCTCATTGATGATGCCCCTAGGGACTTTTGGCCCCTTGCCAGCTTGTGCTAGTAACCAAGCCAGTAGTGGCGTCTTTCATTCTTTTTACTTCAATATTGACTCTTTAAGCTTGATCGAGCTACCAAAGGAGATTGTGATCGAAAAGGAAGTCTGTGAGTTTGAGGATTTTGAAGTGAATTTATTGCTAGAACTAGACTTTTCGCTAAAAAATGAAGCTATCTATGTCTGGGAAGATGGCTTTGTCGGTCCCGATCGTCGGCTGGCCAATAATCAAGATTACAGGCTAGAGGCTCAATTTGATTGCGGGGCGGTACCGATCATTATCAAACCGCAAATCAGGAATTGTGATCAGTTAGTGTATATGGCTACTGCCTTTAGCCCCAATGGCGATGGGCTAAACGATGGATTTGCTCCCTTTTTTGATCCCACCTTCACGGTGGAACGCTTCGACTTTCGAGTTTACAATCGATGGGGAAGGATTGTCTTTCAGACGAACGATCCCGCTCAAGCTTGGACTGCAAATGGGCAAGACAAAGCGTTCCCCGAAGGGGCATATATCTGGAAACTTGACTGCATCCTCGGATCACTCGGACAAAATCAACGCCTCCAAAAATCTGGTTCTGTATTATTGATGCGTTAGGCGGAGCCTACTCTATTACCAAGGTCGCAAAATCCCAAGGAGCAATCACCTCTGTCGTAAGCGGAGTGAATTTTAGTTTGGTTTCGACCCCATCAATCAAACAGCGGCGCGACTTATAAGGCAGACCGTGAAAAACGATTTTAAAAGTACCGTATTCAGGTTTTAACTCGCCTTCACGTAGCTGAGTGAATGAAACAGAACGACTTTCTCCTTTAAAGTGAAAGCTATGAAGTTGGTACTTGCCTTCTTCATAGTCATAACCATCACCGGCGTCATGATAAAGTTCGCTCTCCTGTTCACCATTTTTGTAGTAAACGTGTAGGTCGAGCTCTTCAATCTTCTTTTCGCGGGTATGTTGCATCACAGGTCCTATCGGAATCACGCCTCCAGCGCGGATGAACATGGGGATTTCGTCTAAATCTGCATCAATCCAAATCTCCTGCTCGCCTGGAATCGGCTGCTCCGTACGATAGTCATACCAAATCCCACGGGGGAGGTATAGATAACGGCCACGGGCCCCTTCCTCTGAAATTGGACAAACTAAAAGATGATCGCCTACGCCAAACTCTTCCATGCGGTGTAAAGTCTCTGGATCATGTTGATCGATAAAAGACAAAGGTCGCAAGATCGGCGTTCCTCTGGTTACATACTGCCAAAAAGCAGTATATAGCACTGGCAGCAGCTTATAACGCAGCTCGATGGTCTTTTTATTGATTGCAGCATACTCTTCACCAAAGGACCAGGGTTCTTGGTCAAGTGTATTATCTGCCATACTTTGCGCTAAAGCATCTTCATCTACCTCGCCATCTCCTACATCGTGATTACCGATAGAGTGAACGCGGAAAAGCGGGTGGAATACGCCCAATTGTAGCCAGCGACTAAATAATTCAGGAGTGGGTTGATCGTTGAAACCTCCGATGTCAGAACCAATAAATGAGAAACCAGAAACCGACATCCGCTGACTCTGGATAGAGGCGAGATGCAGGTGTTCCCAATTGGCGTTATTATCACCTGTCCAGGCTGAGGCGAAGCGTTGTCCGCCGGAATAACTAGCCCTTGTGATCATAAATGGACGATCGGGATATGCATAATGCTTTAG
>JBCAWW010001105.1:0-2216 GCA_038534415.1 Bacteroidota bacterium
CTTCAGCAAAGTCCCTTTTTGCTGAAGGCTTTGCAGGTCTAAATCATAACGATAGATTGCGCGCTGATTTTTCTGTCTTTTGACTCCGAGCACCGGGGGTTCCTTACATGCGATCAGCAAACTATTGGTCTCTTGATCGTAAGCAAATCCCTCGGCATCATCTTCTTCGGTCAAAAAAGTGCGTATGGCTTGCTCAGCCACCAGCTCTTGATTATAGTTTGGGACTACGTAAATGCGGCCATTGCTTCGCAGCACATAAGCAGTGTCTCCCTTGACTTCGATGCCTTCAAAGTCGCCGGAAGGGCGGAAATCGCAAAAATGAGTTACTTCTTTTTGGAGCTGATTATATAGGTATACCCGTCCTCTCTCATCCTGGACCATCGCGAGTATAGAATCGTTTACTACGCTCACAGAAGAGACTTCCTCCAAAGCCGGAGGGAGATCAAACCGCTGGGTAGGATTTAATAAATCGTAAGGAAAGAGATCGTCAGCTGCGGGGAGGGTCGCTTCCAGCGAACGAGTAGTTTCGGAAGCAGAAGCCGTGCTAGTATCGGCTTGATCGCTGGGCTGACAGCTATAGCTTAGTGCTGATAGCAGGAGTGCTAAATAAGGAAGCCAGAGGGAGTTCATGCCCTCAAAATACAAAATTGCAGGCTTCCGCCTACAATTTTGCTAACAGCTTATTTATTTCAATTTTGCCAATTGGTCCTGTACTTGGACCAAAATGTCGTTGCAGTTGCTACGGAAGGTCTCCATCAAAGGCAATAAAGCCTTCGCATCCTCATCGTCGCGTGCAGTATTTTCAATATTTTTTAGTAGCTCGTTCATGGGCTCATTACCTAAAATGGTAACCGTAGACTTGTACAAATGAGCTGTTGCACCAAGGGTCTGAAAATCAGCGTTCTGGTACAGATCATCCATCTTCTCAATGATATCTGGAGATTGATCGGCTATCATCTCTAGTATCTCGATCATAAACTCATCATCGTCGCCCGAAAGCATCTTCAGCTGCTCAAAATCAAGGACTAATTTATTTACTGACATAATGTTTATCGCTTTGTCTTTACAAATAAAGCCCGATTTGCCTCTCTAATACAAGGCTGCTTAAGGATGGATCAAACATAATATAGGGTATTTATTTGCCACCCAATACTGTCTATGCAGATGTAAGTTGAATTATATTTTATTAAAAAATTTCAGTTTTTGATTATTTTTTCATAATGTAACATCAACTCTTGTTGTGCTTTCCTTTTTCTAAAACGGAACTCTAATTTGCTCACCTAAATCAGAGTTCCACCATGCAAAGAAAATTTGTCAACAAAGTATTCGTCATCGAGGACGACCTCGTTTTTGGGAAAGTTCTCCAGCGGGCCCTTGAGCAGCAAGGAGACAGCTATGACGTACATGTATTTAAGAGCGGGCGAGAGTTTTTTGATAATCTCCACCTCAATCCAGATATCGTAAGTATTGATTTTAATCTACCCGATATGACGGGATTGGATATTCTCAAGCGCGTCAAAAAATACAATGATGAGATAGGGACCATTATTCTTTCTGGACAGGATAAAGTAGAAGTAGTGCTAGAGGCTTATCGCAATGGCGCTAACTCTTATATCATGAAAAATGAAAAGGCAGTAGTGGAGCTAACCAATACTGTCAAAAACTTATCTACCAATGTCAGTCTTCGCAAAGAGGTGGAAGTTTTGCGAGAAGACATTTTGGATCGTCAGAAAAAATACTCTACCGTAGTAGGGGAGAGCAATGGGATTCTCAAGGTATTGAAACTCATCCAAAAGGTTGAGAAAAACGATATGCTCGTACTAGTAACCGGAGAAAATGGTACTGGTAAAGAAGTAATCGCCAATACGATACATTATAATTCGCCTCGTCGCCGCAAACCTTTCGTACCCGTCAATGTAGCGGCTATTCCGGCTGACTTGATCGAAAGTGAGCTATTTGGACACGAAAAAGGCGCCTTTACGGGAGCCAGTGGCCGACGTATCGGTAAGTTTGAAGAGGCCAATGGCGGTACCATTTTTCTAGATGAAATCGGCGAAATGGAAATCGGTTTGCAGGCCAAATTGCTACGCGTATTGCAAGAAGGCACCATCACCCGCCTCGGTAGTAATAAAGAGATTCAGCTAGATGTACGGGTCTTGTCTGCGACTAATAAGAGCTTGGCAGAACGCGTTCGCCAAGGGCTTTTTAGAGAAGAC
>JBCAWW010001106.1:0-2215 GCA_038534415.1 Bacteroidota bacterium
GTGTAAACTGATAGTTGTAAACTGTTTTGAGGATTTCTACCTCAAAAGTATAGGCTAACTCTCCAGTTTACACTTAAGCAGCTTGAGCCAGGGGCAGCAATCGCCCCTTTTGAAGGCAGCACCATCTTGATTTCTCAAGAAGATCAAATTTATCAGGCTGAGCTTCAGCCTAATGTGGACTTTATCGTCAGCACACATGCCCAACTGGGAGCGATATTGTTTGTCAATGGAGCGCAAAATGAAAGTTATATTTCGGAGATACAGCATGTCCGCCGTCGCGAAACGATCGCCATGACACCTGCCAACTCCTTGCTTGCGCTAGAAGGGCTAGTGGGCAAAGCATCTACCCAACAGACAACAAGCGATGCCGCCACGGATAAAGCAAAGGTAATCGCCTCCATACAGGAAATAAATGGCACCCAGACCAAGACCTTAGTGGCTTCTAGTGGGCTATCGATTCAGTATGCCATCATGATGGGGCTCATCCACGATGCCCTGGAAAATCATCCTGGCAAAGCGATCAAGTTTATCGTCCCTACCAATTGCTATGGGGGTACCAATGATCAAGCGCGACGGGTGGCGGCCTGTGTCCCCAATGTCGAAATAGTGGATCTCTTAGTTGATGGCGACAATGATATGAATCAAAGCATTGATATCATCTTGAACCAATTGGCCGAGCAAGACGCGGTACCTTATATCATTGCCGAAATCCCGACCAATCCTAGAGTTGAAGTGCCAGATCTCCCTAGGCTCAAAGAGGTATTAAGTAGGAGTCGCAAAACCTCAAGCGGAGCGACCGCTATCGGCCCCGTTTTCATTCTCGATCAGACCTTTTGTCCCAACGTACACTTTTTGGGAGAGGGAGAAATTCTTTCCACGGTAAGCGCGATCTCCTATGCGAGTGGCTCCAAGTTTCCGAGCGGCGGCAAAGTAACGGCCGGCTACTGTATCGGGAACCAAAAAGCAGAAGCGTTGATGGCAAAAGTTGCTTTACACCTAAGCTTGACTGACAATGAAGCCACAGACCTACAGTATGAGGTATTGGCCAAGCAATTGCCTTCGATGAACCAACGAATCGCAGATGCCTATGCCAATACGCGGGAATTTGTAAATTTCATTCAGACAAAGCTGCCCGAGGCGAAGATCAACTTTGTGTCAGAGGAGCTAGCAGCGGAAGGATTTACGCCCTCGGTCTTTTCATTGGACTTACCGACCAAAGGAGATACAGAGGAAGCAAGAGAAACTTACAAAAGGGCCTTAAACCTCAAGTTGATCAATCTGATGATAAGCAAAATCCCCCATGAAAGTAAGTACTGTGTGAGCTATGGGCAGTTAAAAGGCTGTTATTGGACCATTCCCGCCACTTCTACTCAAGGGACCACCAAAGAAGGCGACAAGGACTACATCATTCGGGCCTCACTTTCCCCTGATTTGGATCTGGCGCATCACAAGCAAGTCTTTGCAGACTTTGTGGCGAGTATTTGAGGCAATCAAAGCTTGGAGATACTATCTTTATATGCCTGAGTAAGAGGAGACCGGCTCCATCGCCGAACGCTAAAATCGAGGCTTCCAGCCGAGCGAGTTGAGCGTTCTCCGAAGGAGCGCAAAGCAAAAGCCCCAACATCTAGTCTAGATTTGAGCGCTAAAAGAGAAAGAACATGAATCATTTTATCCAAGAAGCAGCGCGAATCAAGGCAATCTGCTTCTCCAATAAGGTTCAAATTGACATCGTAGTTGATACGAAAAGATACATCGACGCTCATTTTGAGGAGGAGATAGACTTGGCATTACTGGCTAGCCTAAGATCAGTCTCTAAATATCATCTGATTAGGTTGTTTAAAAAGTATTACGGACTGACGCCCAAGCAATATTTGATAGATAAACGAATTGCGAACGCTAAGGAGATCCTCAAGAGCGGCAAATCAGTCACCGATACTTGTTATACCATCGGCTATGATAGTGTGCATTCGTTTTCAACCTTATTCAAAGCGAAAACAGGAGTTTCGCCTTCAGCCTACCGGCGAGCAACTTTCAATAAATCAGAAAAATGATTTTGGCTTATATTTAAGACTTACTCTCAAAAGTTTAAGTTATGAAAATAAAAATCGTCAGTATTCCAGTCAGAGACCAACAAAAGGCCCTAGATTTTTACACCAATATTTTGGGCTTTGTCAAAAAGGTAGATATCCCTTTGAGCGAGGAAAATCGCTGGTTA
>JBCAWW010001107.1:0-2214 GCA_038534415.1 Bacteroidota bacterium
CTCAAGTTTGTCGGCAAGCAGAGAGATGAGAATGAAGACAATTTTCTCTGGAAGCTACACAATCCTTTGAGGGACCTCCACAGTATGATGTGGATACGTTATTGGTACAAAGACATCGACTGGAAGTGGCTCAATGGGCGCAAGATTATCCACGGCCATACCCCAGTAACCAATGATGATATCTGGGATATGTATGACCTCTTCCCGCAGGATCAAGTACTCGATATTGACAATGGCTGTTTTGCTAAATCATCCCCTGGTTTAGGGCAGCTTTGCGCCTTCGATATGGAGCGCGTAGAACTGTATTTTCAAGACAATATTGATTGAACATAGCTGCCTGGATTACGTAAAAATAATGCGGCCGAGGGGGAGGGGAGAAGGCTCCATTTATTAGTCCACAGCTTATGCCAAAGCTCAATACAATTGTCCCCAGAATCAGCCCTTATTTACTTCCTTTTGGCCTTCCTGCCTTACTTTTGGGGGCTTTGAGCCTGTTGGTGCTGTCGCCTTATTTTGCGCTTCATCAATCGGATTTGACCACGGCCATTACCCTCGATTTTGTATTGACGGTGCCCCTCCTTTATCTCTGGCTCATCCGCCATAAGCCAATCTCCAAGCTAAGTGTCAGTCCCGTGCTGATCATTAGTTTTTTAGTGGCTTCTTTTCTACTCCCTACTAGCGCCCAAGGCCTATTACAGCAGCTAAAAGTGTATGCATTGCCCCTATTCGAATTGGGCATTTTAGCCTGCCTCTTTTACCAAGTGAGACGTACTGTGCTTGCCTTTAGGATGGAAAAAGGCCATTCGCCTGATTTCTTTGATAGCCTAAAAGCGGCTTGCCAAAAAATCTTTCCCGCTCGTCTGAGTACGCTCATTGCGACAGAGGCGGCGGTGATTTACTATGGGCTCAATTTTAGTAAGATTACTCCTTCGGAGAACGCCTTCACCTATCATAAAAAGTCCGGCTCCTTGATGATGCATGGAAGCTTTATTGGGCTCATTGTTCTTGAGACAATAGGCCTGCACTTTTTGCTGGGCCTTTGGAGCGAGACTGCCGCTTGGATATTAAGCATGATTGGGCTCTATACCCTGCTCCAACTTGTCGGCATGATCAGAGCGATCCCGCGGCGTTTGATTCGCTTTGAGGACGCACAATTGGTTTTGCCCTATGGTTTATTGGCTGAGGCAAAGGTGCCTCTCAAACAAATCGCTCATATCGAAGAAAGTAGAAAATCGTTCCCGCTTGAGGGCTTAGATCGCAAACTATCCCCCATCGGAGAGTTTGAAAGCCACAATTTCATCTTACATTTGCAATCCCCTGCGATCCTAGAAGGGATCTATGGTACAAAACGAGCGTTCAGCAAACTTGGCTTTTTCGTAGATGATACAAGCCGCTTTAAAGAATCTTTGCAAGCAAACGGGATCACTGTAATATGAAACAACGTCCTAAAGTAAGCGTTCGGAAAATCCGAGAATATACAGGGCACAAAGGCTCAGTCTATGCGATGGCGGTCGACGCTGCCGAACGCTACCTCTACACCTCTGGAGATGATGGAGTAGTCGCACGCTGGGATTTGAAAAATGCTGCAGATGTAGGGGAAGGCGTTCTGAGAATCGGAAATGCTGTGTTTAGCCTCCTCGTAGTAGATAAATATAATCTTCTCATCGCCGGCACAAGTGATGGTACGCTTTACTTTGTGGACCTTGCAGGAGGAGGAATAAAGCATACCTATCGCAAAACAGAATTTAGGATTTTTGACCTATGGTACGATCCTGAGTATGACTATGTATGGTTGGTGCAAGGCAAAGGCTGGCTGGGGGTTATTTCTTTAGAAACCTTTGAAGAAGTTGGTTATCAGCAAATTGCGCAGGAAAATCTCCGTTGTATTATTCCTGCTCTTTTTCCGACTGAAGTACTGATTGGCGCGAGCGATGGGCGCATCCGTTTGTTAGAAAAGCAATCGGGCAAGGTCAAGCAGGAGTGGCTAGCCAATGAGCCTTCTGTCTTCGGCCTAGGCATTGTGCCAGAGACAAATTACCTGCTCAGTGGTGGCAGGGATGCGCATCTGAAGTTATGGGAGTGGCAGGGCCAATATATCCCTGTGCAAAAAGTCGCTGCTCATATGGGTACGATCAACCACTTGGCCATTTCTCCTGATCATAAATATATCGTTACTGCCAGCCGAGACAAGACAATAAAGCTCTGGGAAGCGAC
>JBCAWW010001108.1:0-2212 GCA_038534415.1 Bacteroidota bacterium
GCTGTCTCAACTCTGCTGCGTCATTGGCAATATAATTATTAGCCAATAAAATGTCCGAATTTTTGTTTATTCAAGACCTATTCAATAAATTCATTATAGCAAGTTATCCTTGCTTTCGGAATTGATTTTTTTTACTACTACTGCGTTTTTATTCTATTGCTACGTATGAGTATTACCGATCCTGAGCTAATTAGGATCGGAATCTCATTTTTAGGGCACTACTACTAAACTATGGAGTTAAACCAACGTCTCAGGTCGTTGGACATTTTGCGTGGATTGACGATTGCGGGCATGATCATTGTCAACGATCCTGGGTCTTGGGCATATGTCTTTCCTCCTCTCCGGCATGCCGACTGGCATGGGATCACCCCCACTGACTTTGTCTTCCCGTTTTTCTTATTCATTGTCGGGGTTTCTATTGTACTGGCTTACAGCAAAAGGCTCCAGTCTCATCGAGACCATGCTCCTCATATCAAGAAGTTATTGGTTCGTTTTGCGATGATTTTTGGGATGGGACTCTACTTAGCCGTAGGCAGTAAAGAGTTTGGGTTCAAGCTGTTTCACGTGATCGTAGGCATATTGATTTTGATTGGCTTTTCAGATCTACAGGACAAAAAAGTCAATAATTTGCGTAAGGCAATTACGGGAGGTGCTGCGGGGATTGGATTGCTGATATTAATGTTTTCCTTGCCCGATTTTGATCCGACAAACTTTAGGATTCCCGGGGTTTTGCAGCGAATAGCAATTGTATTTATGGTCTGCGCCCTACTGTTTCTCAAAACAGAATGGCGCACTCAAGCGATTATTGGGGCAGTATTGTTGTTAGGCTATTGGCTTTTGATGGCCTTGGTGCCGGTGCCGATAGACGAAGTCGTCGCGGGAGCCTTGAGTAGTGGGGAGGTGTTGAGTAGTGCCGGTATGATTAAAGTAGAGGGGATCACGGCCAGCTCAGATCAGTTTATCGCGGCGAATCTAGAACCTGGTGTAAACTTAGAAGCTTGGATAGATCGACACTTCGTTCCGGGACGGATATACCAAAAAACATGGGACCCAGAAGGCCTACTGAGTACTTTGCCCTCAGTAGCTACGGGAATTTGTGGCATGATGGCGGGGCATATCCTCTTGGCTAGCAATAAGAAAGAGGTAAAGGCCAATCAGCTATTTGTGATGGGCTTTTGTTTCTTGCTGATTGGCAATGTTTGGGATTGGTTTTTTCCGTTTAACAAAAATTTGTGGTCTAGCTCCTTTGTGATGTACACTGCCGGTCTCAGCACGCTCACACTTGCAGCGCTTTACTGGTGGGTTGACGTCAAGGAGAAGGGAGCCAAAAATCCTCTATTCACCATGGGGCAAGTCTTTGGGGCCAACGCCATTACGGCTTATGTGCTACATAGCCTATTTGCGAGAATATATAGCCCCGTACAAAAAGCTTTTATGGATACCTTGATGGGATGGGGAGTAATGCCAGAGCTAGCTTCTCTCCTTTTTGCGCTCGATTATATGCTCTTTATCTACCTCATAGTATGGTTGATGTACCGCATGAAGATATTTTTGAAATGGTAAGATTTAGTCTATAGTTCTTTATTGAAATTCCTTAAATCAGGCGGAAAAATCATGAATTAAGTGATTTTCCGCTTTTTTTTGGTCTAAAAATAAGGAAAAGTGTGTTTTGGGACTGGACAATGCCCCCCTAGATTTGCAGCATACCAAAGTCTCAAAAGTGATGAAGAAAATTTTAACCCCTTTGTTTTGCTTATTCTTGGCAATAGGCAGTATCCAAAATCTAAACGCTCAACTCGGTCCAGACACAGCCACCGTGGAAACTGGCCATTTCGTGAAATTTGATGTTAGAGGCAACGACTCCGCCTCTTCTCTCGCATGGCCCCTGTGCGATGGATGGTGGCAGCCGCCCAGTTTTACCAGTAATGCCGGAGGTTCGTGGGTGATCATGCCTGACGATTCGATCCGTTATTTGCCTCCACATGGTTTTGTCGGAGAAGACTGGTTTCTGTATGCCATTTGCAATCCCAACACAGGGTATCAAATCGATACCGGAAGGGTCACGATTTTCGTTACTGCCACTGATAGCGTATGGCCAGGAGATGCCAATAGCGATGGGGTAGCCAATAATCTGGACCTGCTACAATTAGGTCTCGGCTTTTACTATGTGGGTTCTGCCCGTGATAGTGTTTCCAATACTTGGGAGGCAAAG
>JBCAWW010001109.1:0-2211 GCA_038534415.1 Bacteroidota bacterium
CAACAATGATGGGACCGCAGACTTATCACCGGATACTAATACTGCTAGTCCAGATGATAAGTCTGCGGTCCCATCATTGTTGTTGTCATAAACAGGATCATCAGAAAGGCCGTCTCCATCATTGTCAGTCATTGAAGTTGGATCTCCTACTACAGGATAATCCACCTCTCCGTCTTGGTTTGCATCTAAGCCGCCGGCTTCAATGATATCTACGATACCATCTCCATCGCTATCGAGATCGAGGTGATTGGGTATACCATCTTTATCAAAGTCCACGGCTTCACAGGAAACACTAAAGGATGCTGCAGTGATCGAACCACCTCCATCTCCTCCGGGCTGCTGTGATAATACAAACTCTATAGCCGTTACCGGAACGGGTAAGCTTATTTCCAAGGTCACGGATAGATTATTGGAGCTTACGTTGCCGCAGGTAGACTTGAACAGATTATTTCCTTCATAAGCGATACAGCCATAGGTAGTAAAATCAGCGAGATTGAGTGTATATAAAGTAGTACCACGGTATGCATTAATGGTCAATTGGTCTTCATCATCCAAATCATGAACCTTGAAGCTCAAATCACTAGTCTCTTGATTAAAATCAAGCTCAAAACGCACGAAGTCGCTTGCACTGGCAGAATTTAGAATGCCAATTTTGGGTCCATAAGATCCCGTAAAATGAACATCATTTAGTTCATAATCATTTATAATAGCATTACCGCCTGTCGTTACCGCCGACATGCTTACCGTAGCCCCGCCTAGTTGGAGGTTGGCATTATTGATGTCATTTACAGGATCGTTACTACCGTTCAGCGAAGCTAGATCCAATAACTCATCACTCGCACAATATCCTTCTTGTGAGTCAGGAATACCGTCATTATCATCATCTAAGTCTTTGCTATCCGCAATGCCATCGCCATCCGAATCACACATAGCCCACTCTATATGCAGAGTAGGGCGCGTCGCTGGATCGGCGGCCTCATAAGAGTTAGCAGAGGAGCGTCCAGACGAAGTAGTAAAGACAAATACCATACTCCCCAACTCACCGCTTGCAGCGACTTGATCAACCAAAGTTTGCGCTAAGGGAATCAATGAGGGGGATTCATATTCTTGGCCTGCGGTCCAAAGACTAGTAGTCCAACTATAGTTTTGTGGTAACAGAGTTCGGTCGGAGATATCGTAATCGTTGAGCGTAAAAGCTGCTGGGCTGAGATTGTTTTCAGCTTCGATTTGGATAGTCGCCCCACTTTGATTGTCTGGTGAAGCCGTAAACCGAATATATGCCTCCGTAATATATGCTCCTGCCGGGATCGCCAAATTAGTAAAGCGAAGTCCCACCATCTTGTTAGGACGGAAATCGAGATCTTGTTCAAGGTCGGTCAACTCTAAGAGGCCGGTGGCCTCAATTTCTTCAGCATCATCCGCTACAGATGAAATTGGACGAATGACTTCGCTTGCTCCCCCGCAATCTGGGTCGAAACAATCAATAAAGCCATCATTGTCATCGTCGATACCATTGCCACAAATTTCTTGTGCCATCAATGGTGTACTCAGGGCAAAACAACAGCCGAGCAATAAAACACGAATCGTTTTCGCAGCAAAAAAGGAACGGTTGTAGGGTCTGGTATGCTTCATAAGAGCAGATTTGTTGGGCAAACAAATAAGGAGCTATCCATCCTCTTCGAAGTAGTATTTATATGGAAAAAAGTTCCGAAAACTTACTTCTCAAATCTTATCCTCAAATCATCTCAAATTTTGAAAGCGAGGGAAACTAGGCTAACTCACTCATAAAAAAGTACATATTCGATCAAAATCTTACGTACCTCCTATACAAAACAAACCGATAATTCGGGATAGCCAATACTGTCATTATTGACGGCTGATTTTGCAACCTGAACGGCCAAAACTCCTAACTGAACCGGAAAATTGGATTTACCAAAATCCAAATACTTGTCTATTCAATCATACAAAACAAAAAATCACCACTCCCCAGAAGGAATGGTGATTTTTGGATGGCGTTTTATGGGTTATTGTTTCACAAAACGCGTAGTCCCAGCATAGGATTCGTTACCGATTTGCAAGAAATAAATACCAGCAGATAGTTTATCAACTGCTAGGCTAATTTCTTGAGGTCCTTTATCAAAGCTCATATTATCAGCATAGATAGTTTGGCCGAGGCTGTTGACTATCTTCAACGCAAGCTCTCCGGCTTCA
>JBCAWW010001110.1:0-2202 GCA_038534415.1 Bacteroidota bacterium
CGTTGGTTATCTCGGTGAAAAAGCTGTTTACGAGGATACTACCATCAAAAACATAGAAATTGTACTCAAGACCTATGAAAAAATCATCGCTGGTAAAGCGGTAAAACAATGGGATGTACTACTCGGAAACAGCTTTTTCACCGAGATAACCAACGAATTTTTGCTCTATCGAGATGGTGCCATAATAGTTGCCATCCGTACCTAAACGTAACTTACTGATGTACTTAATATTGGCCCAGGAGATTTCGACCTTGTCGTATTTCATCTCCATGAGATGCTCGAGATACTCTCGGATCGCATAGTTGATGACGGACTCTCGATTCACACTAGAGACTTCCACGACTGCTTCATCATCGATAAATAGCAGGCAGGCAAGATCAATGGTATTGAGTGCGCGTTCATAGGCCGTATTAGACTGGGATATAGTGATGACGTATCGTTCAAGCTCGGCTGTCATCTTGAGTGCTTTTTCTTGAAACACGTCCAAGACAGCACTATCTAGTTCTAGTTCTCCAGAGCGAGTACTTTGAAAAATCCCTGTACTATCGGGATTCATCGTACCCTGCGCCTTTAGGCCCATCAAACTAATAGCGAGCAATAGACTAGTGAGTGTGAGTTGTTTTTTCATTGAAGCTATTGGGTTTGGGACTTATTCTTTGATGATTAGACCTGATAGACTCCCTCCTTCTCGTACTTCTTCTATTGAGCGCACGCGAATTGAAGGGTTTTGCTCTAATCGGAGCAAAT
The DNA here is from genome assembly GCA_038534415.1 of Bacteroidota bacterium. Lineage (GTDB taxonomy): Bacteria > Bacteroidota > Bacteroidia > J057 > J057 > JBCAWW01. Next base: position 748 of record JBCAWW010001110.1, read on the forward strand.
ACAATTTTAGCGGAAATGACTTGGTAGATTGCTGCCCACCAGCCTCTAAATAGACCGTTTCGACAGGAACGTTGGGGTTGGGAAACATAGCCAAAATATGCTTGTTCAAAACTTCCTTATCACTAGGGCTATATGCATCGCTGCCGATTAGTCCTAATTTGTATTTTAAGGTCGCTGATTCGTAACTGGGCATATCCATATATACCGGCTTTTTTTCTTCCGGCTTATTTACCACTTCTGCTTGGGGATTACCTAGGACAGATTCGGGGCTTTCAAATCGTACTGTTGGTGGATCACTTTGAGGCACGACTGGGGCTTTGTTTTCACCTTCGGTGGAACGACTCCCTCCCTCCAAATCTGCTCGTTTTTGATTATCAACTGCTGGCGGAGTGCTAGTTTCAGTTGTGGGGGTAGCTTCGAGAGGCGCTTCAATGCTAGCCTCTGCAATTGATTTGATTGGTTCTTCTTGAGACATACTGTCGCTAGACACCAACTGACTACTATCCACACTCGCGTCCTGCTTGACTACTTGTTCTTCCGAGATAGGATCTACGGGAGTTTTGCGTTCGGCGAAGCCGTTGGTACCTGAAGTGGCATCTGGTATCGATACAAAAAAGAGAAAGACACACAGCCCTGCTCCCAATATGCCTCCACGCATAAATAGGAGCTTCCGCTTCTTGGCCTTTAATCGTTGTTTGATAAATGCTGCTCTACTCATGATTTTTGCTTAAGCGGGTACATAATTGGCAAATTCCTGTTCGTAGGCGTTGCCGAGGGTTTCACTCAATATGCCATGTATCAAGGCTTCCATATCTACTTTGGCAGTTTGGGGAGGGAAATTGAGAAAGAGAACTTCCCACTTTTTGCCGGTGCCAAGGACCTTTTGCATCATTTTGCGCGGGGCCGGTAAAATCAAGATGTCATCTGCTCTTAAGGAAGGATGATAAATCTGATAGTTGTTGACCATGCGTTCGGCCTCGGCATAAATCTCAGCCACCATCTCTAATTGAGACACGTTAAGACGGTCGGGAACGTTGGGAAAGAAGTCAGAAAGCAAGCTGCCTCCAGCTTCGGCAAAATCGCGATGATAGTATATGCCTTCTTGCGCACGGTTAATTGCACTCACAAACACTCGCTCCCCATAATATCGTTTCTCCAGCCTATGTACAGACTCAAAGGCTAGCTGTTGACTTTGCTCCGGAAAGCTTAGGCCATGCAATATCTTGGGTTGCTGTCCCAATATGTAAAGGCCTTCCAATCGCCAATAAGAGGGTTGACCATTTTGAGGCGGGATCGGATGTCGTAATTCAAAGACATCCTTAATTGAAGGGAGATTGAGCTCGGTTTTTAGGGTCGTTAGTGGCATAGTATCTGATTGGTCGCTTAGGGAAGAGTTTGAATCAACATCTGTTTCTAAATTTGACGGTTCAGCCTCTTGAATTACATCTTGTGTCG
>JBCAWW010001111.1:0-2197 GCA_038534415.1 Bacteroidota bacterium
GTGCTAGGCAAAAAGGCTTAAATGTATTTCATCGGCTACGACATCGGCAATGCAAGCATCAAAGCTGCCTTATTTGAAGGGGTAAGCAATCGAGTGGTACAAGTGATCCAGTATCCCAATACGGGTATGGACATCATGTCTCGTCGAGCAGGTTGGGCTGAGCAACAGCCTGATCTTTGGTGGATGCACTTTTGTATGGCGACGCGTAAACTTCTGAACCAAACGGGAGTAGACCCGACTGCAATTGGCAGTATTGGCATTGCCTATCAAATGCATGGATTGGTGATGATCGATGCTGAAGGAGAAGTCTTGCGACCAGCTATCATTTGGAGTGATAGTCGAGCAGTCTCCATTGGTCGTCAGGCATTTAGAGAAATGGGTCAGCAGTTTTGTCTCGAAAATTTTCTCAATTCTCCCGGCAATTTTACGGCCTCCAAATTGAAGTGGGTCAAAGACAATGAACCTGAATTATACGCCCGCATCGATAAGATCATGTTGCCAGGCGATTTTATCGCTTATAAGCTTACCGGAGAAAAAACCACCACTATATCTGGACTGAGTGAAGCCATCCTTTGGAACTTTCAAGAAAAACAACAAGCCAAGGAAGTCTTAGATTATTATGAGTTAGATCCGAAGCTCTTGCCTCAGTGTGTGCCTACTTTTTCGATTCAAGGAAAGCTTACCAAAGAGGCAGCTGATTTGACGGGGCTCCCTCCGGGAACGCCTCTCTCGTACCGGGCGGGTGATCAACCCAACAATGCGCTTTCTCTCAATGTCCTCAATCCAGGGGAAATTGCCGCGATAAGTGATACCTCCGGGGTGGTATATGGGATTGTAGATAAGCCGACCTTTGATGCCGAATCAAGGGTCAATGCCTTCGCTCATGTCAATTATGAGGAGAATTTTGATCGCATCGGGATCCTACTTTGTATCAATGGGGCCGGTACGCTCTATAGTTGGATCAAGGATCAGGTAGCGCGCCGTGATCGGCATTATTCAGATATGGAACGAATGGCTGCTACCGTACCGATTGGTTCTGATGGCCTCGTCGTACTCCCTTTTGGCAATGGCGCTGAACGTATTTTGCGCAATAAAAATGTCAATTCGCAGATCATAAATCTACAATTCAATCGACACAAACGGGCTCACTTATACCGAGCGGCCTTGGAAGGGGTTGCCTTTGCCTTTGCCCATGGGGTCAATATCCTCAAAGACTTAGGCTTGGGAGTTGATGTCATCCGAGTCGGTAATGACAATATGTTTCAATCTCGGGTGTTTGCGACTACTATTGCGACCTTATTGGATTGTGAGATTGAGGTAGTAGATACCAATGGTGCGATTGGAGCGGCTCGAGCATCAGGGGTGGCGATCGGCTATTATTCTTCTTTGCAGGAGGCCTTGTCGAGCATGAAAACCCAAATGATTTATGAGCCGCAGGCAGATAAAGGGGCCTTTATCAGTGCCTTTCAAACTTGGGAGACTTGGTTGAAGCAATATATTCAAGGACGACGTGGTAAGGAGGATTATGCACCTGCACTTCAGCGTCATATGGACCAGCTACAATCCGAAAATATCCGCAAGGATAAAGATCTCGCCTCAACTTCCATGGAGCTACTTTCTCAAAAGGAGCTACTCAAAGAGGTACGACATGAACTACAATCATTGAAAAAAGGGGAGTCAAGTACATCTCGAATCAATGAACTTTGCAAACGGATAGATGATCAACTAGATACCCAAGAGTCTTGGGACACATTTGAGTTTTATTTTGATGCTTTGCACAACGATTTGTTCAAGCAGCTCCGCGCACAATATCCCCAATTGACGCAAACCGAGATCCAGCTTTGTTCCATGATACGGATGAATCTTTCCAATAAAGAGATCGCCCGCAAGTTGCATATTTCGGTAAGAGGAGTAGAGACACGTAGATACCGCCTGCGTAAGAAGTTGGCACTAGCAGCTAACTGTAACCTACTCGAATTTTTTGAGCAATTGGAAAGGGGGAATGTAGCTGATGTTGGGGAGTGATTTCCATAAGTTTTATGCTAACGTGTTGTTGACGTAGTGTTTTGGCGTATTGTTGACGTATTAAATTTGTATCAAGGCGAGATTTTGAAGGGGAGGCAAATAGGCTTATTGTCATTTGGACCCCATACCTTTGATATGAAGATTTAATCATATTTCGACTACTACTATGCAA
>JBCAWW010001112.1:0-2196 GCA_038534415.1 Bacteroidota bacterium
GCCTAGTGCTCATCCTGCTTTTTGCCGCTTGCGACAAAGGTCCCTCTGAGGCAGTTTTGCTTTCTCAGTATCCAGAAGATCTAGCTGAGGTAATGATTACAAGCTGCGCCACTGAAGGCTGTCATAGCGCGGCACAGGCCGCTGCTGGCTTAGACCTTAGTACTTGGGACAAAATGCTAGCCGGAGGCGATAGAGGTACTGTCGCGGTCCCTTTTGAGCCTGTCTGGTCAGAAGTATTGAGTCGAGTAAATCAAAACACCATCAGTGGCCCAAGCGCAACAGACAATGAACACCCAGCCCTAGATTCGGCTGGCTTGAGTCTTCTCAAAGCATGGTTAGAAACAGGGGCCAGGTCCAAAGACAATCAATACCCTTGGACAGCAGAGGAACAATCTAACGCAGACAAACTATTTACCCTTTGTGCCGGCAGCGATCTGATAGCCGTTACCCAATTGAGCACCAACCGTTTGATGCGGTACTTTGCAGTGGGCAGTGATCCCAACAATCTCGAGGCACCGCACTTCATTGCCCTTTCCCCTGACAAACAGTTTTTATACGTCAGCTTGATCGAGGGGGGCTTTGTTGAAAAGTATCGCACTGATAATTACGACTTCGTCGAACGCGTGGCAGTGGGCTCCAGCCCTTCTTTATTGACGCTCAGCCCAGATGGTAAATACTGCCTGATCAGCCATTTCAACTCGGATGACAATTCTCCCAAGTTGAGTATGATCAATACCGAAAGCATGGACATCGTAGGAGATCCACTGGTGGCTTCTGGGCAATTTTTGCATCGTCCGCATGGCTTGGTTAGCAATCAAGACTTTAGTGTGCTCTACGTCGGTGCCTCCAATGGCAATTATTACAGCAAACTAGAAATTGACCCCAGCGATGCTAATGGCCCTTTTTTGAGTGAAGAAAAATTTAGCCTTGACCCGATCAATGCGCCTAGTCCGATGGGTTCTGTTGACTATCAACCCTACTACTTAGAGATCGACCATAGCAACAAGCGCCTTTTTATCAGCTGCAATGCTACTGACGAAGTTCGGGTCTTTGATCTCAGCAATGATCAATTGATTGGCAGCATACCCACGGCTGATTATCCTCGTCTCATGGCTTTTGACCCCATCGGGGAACGCTTATTCGTAGCTTGTCGAGATGAGGCCAATCCCAGCCTCCAAGGCGAACGTCGGGGCTGTGTCAGTGTATTGAATGTAGCAGACCTAAGCCTGGAAAAAAATATCTACGACATCGGACATGTACCGCATGGCATCGCCTATAGTCCTTCGCAAAACGTGCTAGTAGTCAATAGTGAAAACAATGCCGGCCTCATTGCAGCACAAAACCCTACTGCAGCTCGCCCAGGACCAGTGGGTCAATACAGCTTGATAGATGGCAATAGCCTAACAGTCATTCCAAACTCAGAACGACAGCTAGCAGTCTTACCCAATGCTTGTGTAGTCAGCGAATAAGCTGATTACATTTGGGACTTTACATTTTTCAATTCTTGGTTCAGTAGCTCGCGGGCGCGAAACAACTGGGCTTTGACCGTACCCAAGGGTATTTGCAGCTCTTTGGCGACTTCATCATAGCTAAACTCCTTGAAATAACGCAGCTCTACGAGCACACGATATTTTTCGGGCAGGCGATCAATGGCCATCGTCAGGTACTTTGCTCGCTGTTTTTTGAGCATAGTGTCGTTGGGATCGAGATCATCATCTCTGACATCAAAAGTCATGTTTGATCCATCATCGCCCTCAACCGACTGGTCGATAGAAATGGTTTGCACCCGCTTTTTACGGATGAAGTCAATACAATTATTGGTGGCAATTCGAAACAGCCAAGTAGAGAAAGCGTATTTCGAATCAAATTTATTAATCGAATTAAATGCTTTGGCGAATGCCTCCTGCGTCAAGTCTTCCGCATCATCTGCGTTTTTGACCATCTTCAAAAGCATATAGTAAACAGATTTCCGATACTTCTTTAGCAACGTCTCAAAGGCTGGCTGTTCTCCTCTTTGTGCGGCGGCAACTAACTCTCGGTCTTCTTTCGTATTTTTTGAGACTCTTGCTTTTTCGTCCATGAAGGTTTTCTAATCGTTCCTATAGGTACAAAGATCAAATTGTAGAGAAAAAACAGAAAATCCAAAACCGGATAGAGCATTAGCTACCGCTCCCTCTCAACGCTTGGTTTTACTGC
>JBCAWW010001113.1:0-2181 GCA_038534415.1 Bacteroidota bacterium
GTTCTTTTCAGGATCTAATTGATTGAGATAAGCCTCCCATTGGGGAAAACTCTCAGCATAATCCACCTTCAAATCTGGTAGCAAGAGGGTAATTTGATTCATCAAGCTACTTTTCTGCGCCAGCAGACTCAATTTTTGCTCAGTATCGTCAATCACGATCAAGGCGCTACCTCTAGAGAAGTAATTTCCTTCTTTGAAGCGACTACTTTGTGGCTTGAGCGTACCTCCCACTTCCGAAAACACATCAATCTGCTGCGGAGCAGTCAGACGACCGGTAATTTCGATCTGAGAGCTGAGCGCTTGATTTTGGACCATGCGTCCTTTTACCTGCTTCGGTGGATTTACCACTTCCAGTGTCGGAGGATCTACTCGGCTGCTCACAATAGCCTGAAAAATCCCCCCAGCCGCGACGAGTATCAATAATACGCCGACTATGCTCACTATAATCTTTCTGGTTGACATATTTATTTGGGGTAAAACAGAATGTTGTTCAACGATTAGTTACAAATGAAACTATATATCTAAAAAATTACATATATTCTTTAAGGTTGCCTTGGATCTGTTTGAGGACCTTCCGGCAGATCACTAGTTCTTGCTCATCCAGGCCTCTGGTGACATATTTGAGGGATTCATGTCCCAATTTCATCATCTCCTCCCGTATCTTTTTGCCCTCATGGGTCAAGAAAACTCTTTTTTGTCTGCGGTCTAGTTGATCGGTAATCCTGACCACATAGTTTTTCTTCTCCAAAGCATCAATAGCGCGCGTAGTGGCCGTTTTGTCCGTACCACAGCTATCTCCAAGAGCCAGATGAGTCAAGCCATCTTGCTCCCAAAGATGTACCATAATCAAAAAGTGATCACGATTCATCTCATGACCCGCCAAACGAAACTGCTCCAAAAGATGACGACTCATCACTTTAGCAGTTCGCCCAACAAGGCTACCGAGGTTTTCTCTTTTAGAAGGTTTTGACATCGCCTGCAAACTTAGTTACAATTGAAACTAACCACAAGTGGTGAAAATTGTTTTTTATTTATTGGGGAGGGAGGAGGACTGCTGCGCAGAACGATTATCTCTCTTTGGGGCGGGATATATGCGGGCTCTCAGGGATTGATTTTGTCCTAAGGACGAAATCGAGAAATCGCATATGAATCAAGCTTAGGGAAAATTTATTGGCTTCTGCTTCGCATAACGCCTTTCGCCGGAGTCCCAAGAATTGGGAGCGGGAGCATCGCTAGGATGTTCATGACAGAGGAAAGGTCATTTTTAGACAAAAAAAAATCCCGCATAAATACCTAAGGAGGTGTTAATATAAACCCTCTAAAGACATGGTTGGAGACGCCAATCTGGATCGGTAATCCTCCCGAAACGACCGAAGTCGAATAGAGGCACGCCCTAGCCTGACCGAGCCCTTCTCCAATGGTTAATTCGTTGGTTTAAAAAACAGCGGTGGTACCTATGCAGGATATATTTTAAATCCTGACGGACATTATTTAAAGATCGAACTACAAAGATAAGAAAAATGTCAATCTAGACGAGCAAATATCAAGTGAGTTCTTTCATCTGCTGCAAAAGCCAATCACGATTGGTGATGAGACTGCGATTTTTCACATCTTCTTCTATTGTACCAATTGCGTGCCGAAATTGTTTCAAGCTAAGGCTCTCTTTTTTATTGCGGAGGCGAGATAATCTTTGGGTATAGCGAATCAAGCCCGCATGGGCCTTTTGCTGATAACTACTGATCTTACGATTGCGTTTGAGATAAGCCCTAAAGGCTCTGATTTGGGCGTCTAAGCCATCTTCCTCGGCGAGTTCATAGTAGATTTTGAGCAAGAGGGTACGCTTACCTAGCTGATAATAAACATCTTCCAACTCTACTTTCCAGAGGTTGCGCTGGGCTTGACGATAATCTTTGCGCGCATGGCTATAAGCGGCAAGGTTGTAGTGATAGGCCGCTTCGCGGAACGCTGGACTCAAGCGTTCGGCAAAGCCGTGCAAAAAATCCTCCACCCAATCAAACTCGGATAGACGCAAACCTACCGTGACGATATTTTTGTACAGTCGATGATCCAAGATGCCTTCCTCAAACATCAGCCCCAAAGCCAACATCTCCTGAAATAATTCAAAATAGACTTGTAGATAAGTTGAATTCCCACTATTGATCTGTTTGGCGCAGATATTTT
>JBCAWW010001114.1:0-2181 GCA_038534415.1 Bacteroidota bacterium
CCCCAAAGATGAATTTTTGGTGTTTGAGCAGGGGCCAAGTGTAGACGTAACTCTGCAATGGGCTACCTATCGCGATGCCTCTGATGAATGTAGTTTGTCTCGTATTTGGGGAGGGATTCACCCCCCAGCGGATGACATTCCTGGACGTAAAATGGGAAAAGCAGTTGGCCTACGTTCCTTCGCCTTTGCAGATAGTATATTCAGTGCTGGTACACCGAGCGCACAAATCAAGGCCTTTTTAGAAGGCCCTTATGTCGGCAATGACAGCATGCGTGCAAGCCTAACAAATCTTATTACCCTAGATGATCCCTTTGGTTTAGGCATTACTGCAGACTCAGATGTGCTAGATAAGACCGGAGCAAAAGCTCCTGTGGATTGGGTGATCGTCGAATTGAGGGATAAAGCTGATGCCACTATCATTTTGGATAGTGCCGCGGCCATCATTCTCGCCGATGGCGAATTGATCAACCCCCTCGGCAAAGAAGCCGTTACCTTTCCCGATTTTGAAATCGGTGAATACTATGTCGCCTTGAGACACAGCAATCACCTAGGGGTGATGACTGCTACCACTGTGATGCTTGACGCATACGCTCCCTTGATTGATTTTAGCGATCCCAATACCGCTGTCTTCAACAATGGAGGTCCTGCCATGAAAAATGATAATGGAGTAATGGTCTTATGGTCTGGTGATGCCAATAGCGATGGTACTATTAATGCCGTTGATAACATTACTTATTGGCAAGCCGAAAATGGCCAGCCTTATTTATATGGAACTAACAAAGCTGATTTTAACCTAGACGCCACGGTCAATGCAGTTGACCTAAATCTCTATTGGTTGATCAATAATTCTAGAATCGAACAACTTCCTTAATCATGAGAGTTAACTATACCTTTTTCGTCCTGATCATGCTCTTGAGCGGAAGTCTTTCTGCTCAAACAGTCTATGATCTGAACTTTAGTAATGCAGAGTCCAATGGTGGTCAGTTTTGTGTCGACCTCAATATTGGCTTTGATGTTGCTGCTGGTTTGGCAACCAGCAATCTCGTATTCACCTTCAATACCAACGCAATCCGTAATCCAAGCTTGAGCTCACATATACTGAGTACGCCTTTTGTCTATCAGATCCCTACGGTAACGCAGCCCATCGAAGGCACCGCTTCCGTTAATGTTGTGCTCAATGCCGCTACCTTTGGCCAAGCCATTGGTAGTACGCCTACTCAATTGGTGAGAGTCTGTTTTGATATCGAGACTCCCAACGAAACGGTTGATCTTACTTGGATCGTAGATGAAAATGCCGCGACAGTAGTATTTATGGATCAGGCGATTCCGCAACAATTAGGGCCGGGTACCTTACTCGATTTCAACGGAAGCAACTTCCCAGTTGAATGGCTTGACTTTAGCGCCAAACGCGAAAATCAAGATGCGCGCTTGTCTTGGACGACTGCCAGTGAAACCAATAATAGCCACTTTGAAGTAGAACGCGCCTTTGCAGGCCAAGACTTTGCCGTGATCGGCCAAGTAGAGGGAATCGGTAATAGCCCAGAGCAAACAAGCTATGATTTTGTCGATCAAGCTATCGTGGATCTAGGGGAAAAAAAGTTGGTTTATCGTATCAAACAGGTCGACCTAGATGGACAGTTTTCCTATAGTCCACAAGTAGAACTCAATCTCAATGATGTCAGTGGGCTTTTGGTTACGGCTTTCCCGAACGCTTTCCAAGATCAACTCAATGTGATCTATCGTTCCCTCGAAGAGGAAGAAATAGAAATCTCCATCGTCAATCTCCAAGGCCAAGAAATCTGGGCCGCCGACAGCAAAAATGAGCGCGGCGAGTATCAGATCAATACCAAAAATTGGCCTGCCGGTATCTATTATCTTAGTCTCTTTACTGGATCTGATAAGCAAGTGGTGAAGGTGCTGAAGCTATAAACATTGTTCGATCAAAATTACTGACGATATTAAGGGTCTGGCTTGCAAGCCGGACCCTTCTTTGTTTACCTTTGTAGCAAGAAACACGAATTCATGTTCCGTACTCTACTTCTGTTTATTGCGTTGCTTTTCCCGATGGCGATTTTTGCGCAGCTTTTTCCTCAATTAGGTGCGCAAAGAGCGGGTATTTCTGCTTTGACTTTCCTCAAAATGGAGGTGAGCCCTAGAGCTGCTGGCTTGGCGAGTGCAAAC
>JBCAWW010001115.1:0-2176 GCA_038534415.1 Bacteroidota bacterium
TGGCCCTTCTCGACAAAGTCCAAAACCACTATCACTTGATCCCGAAAGTAATAGCTCTCCATTGTCAAAGGCATGAATATTGAGAAACTTGATAAATTCGGTTCCTGGCTGTAGTTGCCAACTTGCCCCTCCATCTTGAGTGATCCAAACATAATTTTTTTCTTGATACTGCATGATCACGCCCCCTTTCATTTCGTCTAGAAAGGCGAAATCCTGGATGATACCCTTGCCTGAAAAAGGAATTTTTTGGTAAGTCCAAGAAGAGTTGTTGATGCTTTGGGCGCTTTGGAGAGCTGAAAAGGCTGCGGGAAGCTTTCCCGGTTTTACGTTTTCGCCATTACAGGCCAATAGGAGCAAAATACTGCTCAACATTAAAAGTCGTACGTACATAAAAAATATAGATATGGTTGCATTTACCTAAACGGCAGCTTAGCCTTAAGCGTTGGGCCTAAGGCTAAGTTGCATGAATGCACACTAGAAATTATAGCCAATATGCAGTCCCGGCTCAAAGAGAAAATACTTAGGCCATTTGTCTTCCATTAGCTGAAATGAGTCTGGGAGATTGGTGTTGATGGGCCAAGAAGTGAAAGCTACTGAAGGCTCAATAAATATCCTTTTTTGCCAAAACTGAAAGCGATAACCCACTCGCCAAGTCAAAAAGAGCTGAAAACCACTTTGCAACTTATTGCCGTCTTGATCAAAATATTGCTGTAAAAAGGGTGTTGCATGAAAGGTCGTATATAGGTCCTTCCATAAAAATCGCTGATAAGCCAATCCAATCCCAAAATCTCTCGCATAGCCGGGATAAAACTCCGCTTCATTGCCTTTGTCCGGGCCGTAAGGGATGCCAAGCGGCGCAAAATACTGCCAAGTAATGGCTTCCGCTATAATAGCATCTTTGGGACTAAAACGATAGCCAAAATTGAGCATCAAAAACTTTGGCGGATCAGGCTGTTCTACAAAGTTTATCGCCATAAATGCCGATGTCGAAAGGAAAAACTTTGAGTAAGATGAATCTTGCCGAGCATTTTGCCCAATTGATAATTGGACCCCAAGGGCTAAAAAACTGATAATCAAAAATCGTTTAGTATTCATAACATTGCTTATTTATTGTGATAGCAATGTTATCGCTCAGGGGAGAAAATTCTTTTGACTTAAGTTAAATAGAGTTTTTCTTTTTACTGCTTCGCAGAACGCTTTCCTCCAGTATGCGGAAATAGTAGAGACAACATTTTGCGTCTCCCCAGATTTAAGGGAGATTTTTCTGGGCAACTCGTTTTCTGATCCTACTGAGAGATTCGCGTTTGACGCCGATATAGCTAGCAATTTGTCCCAGCGGAACTCGCTGCAGTAGATCTGGCCGATTTTGTAGTAGATCTAGATAGCGTTCTTCGGGACTCGCGTTTTTGAAGCGATCAAAGGCCAATTGCTTGCTAGAAACCAATTCTTCAGAAAGCTTACGGCAAAGAGATTCAAAGCGAGGAAATTTGCTAAACATTTGTTCCTCCATCGCTTCATTACTCACGCTCAAGATACAGTCTTCTAAACACTCGAGATATTGGACGGAAACTTGACTGCCGCCTTCACATACAGCTTCAAAAGATTGACCTTCGGTATAAAAGGAGGTGCTTCTCTCTTCTCCATCCACCAAATAAAAACAACGCACGCAGCCTTCGAGTATAAAATAACTTTCATGGCTTAATTCACCCGCTTTGACCAATAATTCCCCTTTTTGATAAGTGCGAAAGAGCTTGAAACTGCTAAGAGTTTCCTTTTCTGGCTCGGTCAGCTTGAAGTAGCCTTCTATAAATTTAAAGATCCTATCTTCCATTTAATCATGCTTTCCCTTGTTTACGCTCAAGGGCAAATTTGTTTTGATAGATTAGGCTTTTGGGCGCAGGCTTTGTTTGAGGAGGAGTTGGGCCGCTAGGTCTGAAACCAAATGTTCTTCACTAATCTTGCCATTTTCAAAACGGCTTACCACCATTTCTTCCCAAACGATAGCTTTGTTTGAAGCAGGGATGCCTTGCATATTGGCTTTATGAGTGCCTTTAAAGCTGCGTTTCCAACTTCCAACGCAACCGAGTGTTTTGGCCCTTGTCGGAGCTGTACGATGGCCGCGGGGACGACGTGGTGCGTGAACTGTCTCGATCCTGCGTGACTACGTTTCTGCCTT
>JBCAWW010001116.1:0-2174 GCA_038534415.1 Bacteroidota bacterium
TAAAGGTCTTCTCTAAAAAGCCCTTGGCGAACGCGTTCTGCCAAGCTCTTATTAGTCGCTGACAAGACCTTTACTATCGCCTACAAGGCTTTTTGATCCACCTTCCCCCACTCCGCGAACGCGGCAATGATGTGGTAATTCTCGCCAAGCATTTCCTCAACGACTTTTGCAACCGCAACAAAATGCCCGTCAAAACCCTCAGCCGTGATACCCTCACTGCTTTGATGAACCACAATTGGCCGGGTAATGTACGTGAGTTGCGCGCCGTTGTCGAACGCTCAGTCTTGATCAGTGATGGACAGGAGATCCAAGAAGAAGATCTAATCTTCTCTGACTCGATCTTCTAGAAAGAATAAGGTGAATTGTTGATTTACTGAGGTTTTGCCTGCTTGCAAGAGTGACTTCCCTTGCTTTTTCAAGCAGGCAAAACCTCATTTCTTCAAATGGAGTTCTCAAGTACTGAGACCACAGTTTTTAGTTCATGAGTTCCCAGGCAGAACGATAGGCCCCAATCGATTCTACATACTGCAAGAAAGCTGCATAAAAAGGATGATTGCCCAAAGTGGCGCTATCCCCTACTACTACTAATTTTTGGCGCGCGCGTGTGAGGGCAACGTTCATCCGACGGATATCCTTCAAAAAACCAATCTCTCCCTTCTTGTTGGAGCGGGTCAGACTGATGTAGATCACATCGCGCTCCTGCCCCTGAAAACCATCGACCGTTTTGACCTTGATGTGCGACAGATAAGTAGAAAGCATCGGACTGGCATTGAGCTGATTTTCGAGGGCTCTCACCTGCGCTTTATAGGGCGCAATCAAACCGACGCTCAAACCCTGCTCTAGGCGTTCGGGTACTTCCGCCTCGATTTGGTTAAATAGTAAGGCCAAATGTTTGAGCAATAGATCGCCTTCCTCAGGATTATAAGTACTCAGCGAACGCGGGTTTTGCTTTTCGACAAAGCCACAGCCGGCAGTATCGACAAACTCCAAAGCGGGGAAATTGTCGCCCAACACATGAAAGCGAACCGCAGGATCTGCCTCTAATTTGCCGCCATAAAACTGATTGGCAGAAAAGGTCATAATCTGCTCATGCATGCGGTATTGGCGATTGAGCATAACGGCGGTTTCGGGCTTCGTTTCGATCACCTGCTCAAAAAGGGTCTTACTTAAGCCCCCCTTATCTGCTTCTCGCGACTTGACAGTCGGAGGTAACTGATGGTGATCCCCTGCCATGACCACTCTTTGCGCTTTTTCCATGGCAATCAAGACCGCAGGCGTTAAGGCTTGACCGGCTTCATCAACAAAGACCGTATGAAACTTTTTGCCTTTGAGAATATTGCTACCCGCTCCGGTCAAAGTGGAAGTCACTACCTGCGCCCTCTGCAATGTCTGAAACAAGATATAATCCTCCAGTCGATGCGCCACGTCCTTAAGCTCGCGGGCTTCTTTGAGAAGCTCTTGGCGCTTGCGACGCTCCGTTTGCCCAAAGTTACGCTTAAACTTTAGCGCCTGCTCCTTGAGCTGAATGGCTTCTCGGCGGATTTTTTTCAGAGCGGCATAGTCTGGATGCTGAGTGATCGCTCCATCGAGCGTCAATCCTTGCAATTGCTCTTCTACTCGTACGGGATTACCGATGCGCACGACATGTATACCTTGCTCATGGCAACGTAGGGTCAACAAATCAACCGCAGTGTTGCTTGAAGCGCAAACCAAGACTTGATTTTCACGCCTTACGACCTCTGCAATCGCCGCTACGAGAGTCGTGGTTTTACCGGTGCCAGGAGGGCCGTGAATGATCGCGACATCTTTGGCTTCAAGGGCTTTTTCTACTGCATCATTTTGCGAACGATTCAGCTCATTATTGTAATAGCGGACATCCCATTTAGAAAATTCAGGTTGGGAGGGGCCCAGCATTTTTTCTCTTAGCTCCGCTAAACGCTCATTTTTACCGGGATCGATGGTTTTGATCAATGCACGATCCATCTCCTGATAGGTCTTATCATCAAAGGCTTGATCAATCCCCAGCTTGCTATGTTTGATCCACTGCGGGATATTTTCGCCACTGAGTGCGACCCGCATGATATTTTTGCGCACCGAGGCAATGACGCCATTCATGCGTCCTTCCTCTTTGCTTTGGAGTATACCAAATACCTAGACAATTCCGCCTGGCTGGA
>JBCAWW010001117.1:0-2172 GCA_038534415.1 Bacteroidota bacterium
TTCAATTTGTTTCAGCGCCTAAATCCACATGAAGAAAAATCAGGTACAGGTTTGGGACTAGCTGCCTGCCGTAAGATCGTAGTTCCTTCTCCTAAGGTAGATTCTACCCAAATCTCTCCTTTGTAGTTTCGTACGATTTTACGGCAGGCAGCTAGTCCCAAACCTGTACCTGATTTTTCTTCATGTGGATTTAGGCGCTGAAACAAATTGAAGATCTGATCTTGGTAGGCAGGTTCTATACCAATGCCGTTGTCAGAGACCCAAAACAAATGCCTACCGGGTTCAGAGCGATAGCCAATTTTGATGACGGGCTTGATACCCGCTTTGCGGAACTTTAGAGCATTGTCTAAAAGATGGCGAAACACAAGATAAAAGGCCCGATAGTTTACTTCGAGATCGGGGAGCGGCGCGACTTCTAAGTGTGCCTCATAAGCCTCAATTTGGGGCATTAGTTCTTGAGTAGCACGCGCTATCACTTGAGAAATGGACACCATGCCTGTTCCTACATTTTGCTTAGAACCGATTTGGGCATATTGCAGGAGGTCATTGAGGAGTTGATTGATGCTCTTGACACCATTCATCGCATAGTTTACAAATTGTTGACCTTCCTCATCTAATTGATCCAAATAGCGACGTCTCAAGAGACTCACATAGCCACCGACATTGCGAACAGGGGTTTTGAGTTCATGAGAAAGCACATGGATGACTTGCTCCATTTCATGGTTTGCATGGCGTAAATCAAAGTTTGCTTGGGCTATTTTTTCATTTTGGGCATTGAGGAGTTGATTGACCTCAGTCTGGCGACGATTGCGATACCCCAAAATAATACCAATTGCCAATAAAAAAGCGGCGATTAAGCCATTACCTACCCATAGGTAGCCAAGTCGTTCTTTTTCTACTGCTTCCTTCAATTGGACGTATTCAAGCTGTTTTTTGTCCAATTCCATCTGTATCTCTTGCGCTTGTAGCTGAGCGTTGATTTGGAGTTTGAAAATACTATCCTTAAGCATTTGCTTTTGCTCCGCCCAATACAAGGCCTCTTTGGTAAGTCCTAATTCTTTGTAGCTGTTTTCTAAACGGACGTAGGCTCCTAATTGGATCAGAGGGGATTCTTTGGTTTTTAAAATCGTCAGTGATCGTTTCATAGAATCCAAGCCTCGATCAAGCTCTCCCGTTTGTACCAGCCAACGTCCATAATTTCCGATTGCGTTGGCATATCGGAGACCTTGGGAGCGCTGGGTAAGTTTGATGGCTTTCTTGATAGGAGGCTCAGCTAAACTGAATTTTCCCTCTGCAATGTATGACTTGCTAATATCAGAATAGGCCGCAGCAACAGCGGCATTATTTTCTTCTAGTAAGAATCGTCTCAATGACTTCTCTGCAAATTTACGAGCACCTCTAAAATCTCCTCGTGCATAAAATAGTTCGCCAAGATTGAGATAGGAACTACCTACTTGGTTGCCTTGTCCTAGCGAATCTTTCAGACAGATCGCTTGATTGTAAAAGCGTTCTGATTCGTTGAGCATGCCCATGGTCTGATAAATCAGCCCTAAATTATGGTAGGAAAAGCCCAATCCTTTGAAATCACGGATTTGGCTGCGGATCAGCATCGCTTTTTCGTGGGCTTCAATGGCTCGGCTGAGGTCTCCAATTTGGCGATAAATATTGCCTAAGTTATTGTAGCAGTTCGCGAGCATTTTGAGATCCCCTTTAGCTTCAAAGCCAGCCAAAGCAGATTTTTGATAAGGGATAGCGATCGCCGAAGCTCCCTTACTTTTATAGGCGAGCGAAAGATTGAGATAGGTATATGGGCCAACCTCCTGATGCAAACTATCTTGTTCATAGCTCACGGCCTTTTGGTGGTAGGATAAAGCTTGCTCATAATCACCTTGATAACGATAGGTTTGCCCAAGGGTATTGAACAAATGTGGCATCAAGCTGTCCGGTTCACTACCGACCAAATATGCGATTCCCTCATTCAGGTATTGTTGAGCTTGGCTGGGATCTTTTCGTTTGAGCGAACGCCCAATCTCAAAACATAGCCGAGCATGTACCGTGCTGGGAAGCGCTAGCTCAAGGCTATCCTTCCAGTTTTCTAGATTAGAGGCGAAATGTGAAACAGGCAAAAATAAAATCCCCAGGAGCAAGGAGCTTGCTACAATTCTTTTAATA
>JBCAWW010001118.1:0-2170 GCA_038534415.1 Bacteroidota bacterium
TATACATCTTGTCGGGGAGAGTTCCCCTGAACCCCTTTCCGCTTTGGGCAAGGTCAACGATTACGCTCCAATTCTGGTAGGCGATCTAATCGAATACCAAGCGTTCCAAACCGATGCTTGCGGCCGCGGTAGATGATACCCACTACCTTACCACTACGCTGATAGGTAGGCAGATCAGCCTCAGCTAGCCGCCTCTGGAAATCCTCCAAAGAGACAGCCTGTTTGAAGATGTCCTTAAGCTGGGAAGCCAGCTTTTCTTTATAGAGCGTTTTACCTCGCTTTTTCAGCCAATACTCTCGCTGACGATCTTTAACGCCTCGCCCATGTTCAATCTGAGAATGCACATATTCAGGGTAGTGTTCTCGTTGATAGGCTTCGGCTGACTTTTTCAAACGCCGATTCTCAGCTTTGGGTAAATGAATCGCTCGACCAAAAATATCAGTGCCACCAGCAATGATATGGACATGCGGTTGTTTGACTTTCGCATCTGGCTGATGAGCTACCGCTAGATACACCGCGTGAGGATTATAGGTTTGCATAAAGAAGCGAGTCATATCTTCCATCGCTTCGGTAGTTACTGGATCGTCAGCGTGCCAAGACAAAACAATATGCCGCAGTCGGACCGCGTCTTTGCGGCGACTCTTTGACTGGCGTTGTTCCTCATTAGCCTGAAAGCTTTGTACCCACTCCGGGAGCGTTGCTCCACGCAAATTATGCCGAATGACAAATCCGAGCTGGGCTTGCTCACGAAAGACGTAGACCAAGGCTTGGCGATAGGAACGGCTCTTGCGGGGGAAATATCGAATGAGCATAGGCTAGGAAGGGTTAGGGACTAAGGGCGGATTCGATAGCGTTTCAACCACAAAGCTCTCCAGGTAATCAATCCGGTTGATCAGTAGTTCTAGCTGCTTCTCTTGCTCAACCCCGAAGCTTTGCTTCATCAATCGCACTAGGTCTTCGATATGGTAGCGAATGAAAGCCAGTTCTTCTCGCAGGGCCACTAGCTCCGCTGGATCAGGTAGGAGAAACTTTTGATTACCGTAGGCAAGGCTAGCTTCTCGAATATAGGTAGCCAAGGGCCGTTGATGCTGACTAGCCGCCGCTCGTAGATTGGCTTCATCACTGCGGTCTAAACTGATCACTACTTGCTTCCGCTCTCTTCGCCTCTGTCGTTGATACTCTCGCTGGTACTTTTGTTTCCATTTGGCTTTCCCAGCCAGATGATGCTGCCTGTCTTTTCCATAATATCCTTCCTGCTCTAGCCAAGCTCGCATAGCTTTACTTTCCATAGGCCAATTGACTAGCGGGATGCTGGGAAACTTGCGGCATGGGGTACCGTTGAGAGAACTTAGCCCAAGCTTTGTACTGGGGCTGCTCGTAATAGGGATGAAGTTTAACCAGCATCGGCTTTTCATTTCCGCACAGTAGCAATCCCTGCCGACTAGTCATCATGCGAATTTCTAGTTCACTCATCAACGGACGCCGAGCATCATCGACCATGGTATGGCCGAGAAGTCGGGAGAGATCGGCCGCTGTTTTCGGAGCTTGAGCTGAGAGGAACAATTTACTCCAAGCGTTGGCCTCAATAGTAGCCCTACCTTCCGGGCCGTAAGCAGCCTCTAACTGCTCGGCATTTTGCACCGCCAGCATTACCCCAAAGCTTTTACGTGCCACCGCCAGAATGGTAGGCAGGCTCGGAAGGGTTACCCAACCAGCCTCGTCTATCAGAAGATACACCGGTAAATCATCAGCCTGGACGGTCGCTTTCAGAAGCTGACGAAAGAGTAGTTCCCAAAAGACGCTATGGGGCGTGCGGTAATAGCTGTGATCTTCGGGTGAGACTTGGATGTATATCACAGTTGGCCGCTTTCGCAGCTGCTCTAGATCAAGGTTAGTATGGCTGGAAACTAGTCCAATCTTAGGGTCAGCGTAGCGTTGCAAAGCCGCTTGGCCGGTGGTAATCACACTAGTTCGGAGCTTACTATCCCGAGCCAAGAATGATTTCAACTGCGTAATCAGCCGTGGTTGGTGAGTGGCTTTTATTAGTTTTAGTACCTTCTCCGGCTCGGCTTCGATATATGAGAGTAAATGATAGACATGAGCTAAGGTGTGATATTTCTTCTGTCGGGTAAAGACCAGTTTGATCATGAGCCGCAACAACTCAATACCG
>JBCAWW010001119.1:0-2170 GCA_038534415.1 Bacteroidota bacterium
TAAAAGAAGCTCATATACAGCAGGAAAGCGGACGTGCCATTGGTAAAAATGTGTTGGAAGGATTTTAGTAGGCAAGTAGATAGATCAGGATGAAAGCATTTGAACCCATAAATCGAGGCTACACCCATGTATTTCAGGCGGCTAAGTTGAGCCTTGGGATAGTGGTGCCGATTGAGCAGTACCCCAATAGTCCGGTGCCGAGCATGAAACAGCATTTGGAGCGGGTTCAACTAGTTGAACGCTTAGGCTTCAAAGCCATTTGGCTGAGAGACATTCCTTTTAATGTACCTAGTTTTGGGGATGCAGGCCAGACCTACGATCCCTTTACTTATTTGGGTTTTTTGGCAGGCCAAACGACTGAGATCGCCCTCGGCATCAGTAGCATTGCCTTGCCGCTCCACCATCCACTACATATCGCAAAGTCAGCTGCTACCATCGATCAACTCTCCGATGGCAGGATGCTACTAGGCATTGCCTCAGGAGATCGTTTTGATGAATATCCGGCTATGGGCATCGATTATGAAAGCCGTGGAGAAGCGTTCCGCGAAGCGGTAGCCTACCTCCGAAAATGCCAGGAAAGCTTCCCTCAAATGGAAAGCAATCGCTTTGGTCAACTCAATGCTCAGATCGATCCGCTACCTAAGCCAAAAGGCAAAAGGATCCCTTTATTGATTACTGGTTTTAGCCGCCAAAGCCTCGAATGGAATGCCACTAATGGAGATGCTTGGATGTCTTACCCCAGAAATATCGGGCAGCAACAATATACCATCGCCCAATGGCGAAAATTGGTAGCGGAGCATCATGCTTACGACAAGCCTTTTATGCAACCGCTCTATGTGGACCTACAGCAAGACGATGATGCAAAGCCCCAGGCGATTCCCTTAGGTTTTAAAATAGGGGTCAATTATCTCAGAGATTACTTTGAGATGCTACAAGAAACGGGCGTCAACCATGTGGCGATCAATCTGCGTTTCAACACCATGAAAACAGAACGAGCACTAGAGCGGCTAGCCGATAAGGTGCTCATACATTTTTCCAGCAATCAAAAAGAAAAATCGTGAGTAAAAACATATTTATCACCGGCAGTACAGATGGCATAGGCAAATTGGCCGCCATCAAACTCGCCCAAGACGGGCATCGGATCATTTTGCACGGCAGAAATCACCAAAAACTGCAAAGCGTAATCGAGGAGGTCAAAGCTGCTTCGCAGAACGCTCAGATCAGTGGATTTACGGCCGATTTTTCAGATTTGGCAGCGGTGCGAGCCCTGGCTGCAGAACTGAAGCAGCAGCACGAAAGTCTCGATATTTTGATCAATAATGCGGGCGTATTCAAGAGCCCTAATGCCGACAATAAAGACGGTCTAGACATGCGCATGGTGGTCAACTATCTGGCGCCTTATCTGCTGACCCAAGCATTGCTCCCCCTCCTACAAAAAGCAGAAAGCCCTCGTATCATCAACTTGAGTTCAGCGGCCCAAGCCCCTGTCAGTGCGGAGGTGCTAAAAGGCACGAGCAAGGCTTCTGAAAACGTGACCTACGCTCAAAGCAAATTGGCCCTAACGATGTGGAGTTTTCACCTAGCCAAACAGGAGCCCAATATCGCGGTGCTGGCCCTAAATCCCGGTTCTCTCCTAAATACCCGCATGGTCCAAGAAGCCTATGGCAAGTATTGGAGCCCGGCAGCTAAAGGGGCCAATATCATCTATGACCTAGCGGTTCGACCAGCCTATCAAGGGCTCAGCGGTAAGTACTACGACAATGATCAAGGAGGCTTTGGGTACCCGCATACAGATGCTGAAGATGAGCAAAAGATTGCCGCATTGATGAGCCTGACAGAAAAATTGATTTAAGTACTTAGACAAAAATATTCGAGTAAAAACTAAATCGATCTTCCTCTCAAACCACCCGCCCTTCCGATAGTTATCGGAACGCTGTCGGCTCATTTGGGGCGCCCTCCTTTTGAAGGCTACGGGTTGTACAAAAGTATTTCGCCAGATGGAAATTTCGGAAAACGTCATCCCGGAAATTGCTTGAAGCATCGCGGAAAGCGGTTATCCGGGATCTCTACAGCTTCCCGATCTTTCCTAAAGATCCCGGATAATCCGCCTGGCGAAATACTTTTGTACAACCCGTAGCCTTCAAAAGGAGGGCGCCCCAAATGAGCCGAC
>JBCAWW010001120.1:0-2170 GCA_038534415.1 Bacteroidota bacterium
CACTTTTGCATTGAGCTATTGGGAATTTGGGGGAATTGATGCCTTAGTAAATGTTGCCACCAATGATGCAAAAGTGGCAGTATCTGGGCCTGTATTGGCGATGCGGTGCGCCCAACTGAGCGTATATTCCCAAGGCGTACCAGTGCCATCAACATCAATTTCGCCAAATACATCGATCACGCTACCGCTTTCAAAAACCTCATATGCATCATCGCCATTAAAGTTGTTGGCGGCCCCGTCATCTTGATAGTCAGCTTCGAAGCCAAAGAAAGCACGGAAACCAGTCGTGTCATTGGTGACCCAAAAGCAAGTTCCTGCTGCGATTGAATCAGACGGGAAAGTCCATTCTTGACCGTCTGTACCGCCACCATTGTTGGCACATCCCAAGCCATAAAGACTGAGATTGGGGATATCGTTGAGGGCTAAGAATTCTACTGCCTTGGGGACACCTGAATTGGGACCGTGCACAAGGCCGATGATTTTGAGACTATAAGTCAGAGGAGCATCATTGTCTACGATGGTGATCCGCATAGTGTCATTGGTGATCAAAGCACCGCCTGATGGATTGCTGATCGCAAGCGTAAAGCTTTCTTCCGACTCTTGGTCCATA
Source organism: Bacteroidota bacterium (assembly GCA_038534415.1). GTDB lineage: Bacteria > Bacteroidota > Bacteroidia > J057 > J057 > JBCAWW01. Next base: position 611 of record JBCAWW010001120.1, read on the forward strand.
TCATCAGTAATCCCTACGATAGTTGACTGTGCGGTATCTGTCCCTGCGGGGAACGTTATGGTCGATGCACTGAAGGTATAATCAGCCGCGTCTGCCGTTCCGCCGAGGGCGATAGCTAAATCGACTGTAGTAGCAGCTGTATCATTGGGGTTGTCGAGATAAAAGAGAACCCTTAAGTCTCCATCTCCTTCACCCGTGATTACTTCTGCCGCTTGGATGCCTACGATTGGTACATCTACGCAAGGCGTTAGGACACCCGGATTGCCAAAAACCTCGCGGCCATCAAAGATATTGCCAGAGCTAGTCGTAGCACGTTGCCAGTTGCTGCCTACATTATTATTGCTGTCTGGATTACAAAGGACCAAAGAAGGTCCCCGTCCATCAGGGGTTGTCGTCCAAGGAGCTACATCATCGTAAAAGACGGAATCAACGACCATGCCTGCAGTGTCTTTGAGGGTGATGGATTCGCCCCCATTGTTGAGTGAGCCAGAACTCCAATTGAAGGCTGTTACGCCCCAAAAAGATTGCAAAGTGGTAGAATCATCCGTAATCAAAACAAACTCTCCTGGTGCCAGAACATAAGCTGGGAAGCTGAAGCTGACGGCATCGTTGATATTATAGCCAGTAAGATCGATTGAGTCTGCAGTATTATTATATAGTTCGAGGTATTCGAGGTCGCTACCGGGAGAGTTGTACATGATCTCCGTGATCACGACATCGGTCGGGCTTGGGCCACTCATGATCGGACAAGGAATCGTATCGTAAGTTCCGTAAGGATAAGGTTGTGGAGCGGTACTGTTTGAACTAGTGCCGACAAAATTGTCGATAGGAGCTACTGACCAATTTGCTAACAAAAAGCTAGCGGAGTCAGGTCCTGTCGCACATTCACGAGAAGCCCAACTATCATTGTATTCCCAAGGCTCTCCGGTACCATCTACATTGATATCACCATAGACATCGATGACTACTCCGTTTTCAAATAGTTCAAAAGCATCATCTCCATTGAAATTGTGAGCGTCGCCAGAGGGATCATAAAAATTGGCGTCAAAGCCAAAAAAGTCTCTAAAGGTGGCAGAATCTCTGGTTACGTATAAGCGATCCCCCTGTACTGCTGAGGTAGCTGGGAAGGCCCATTCTACGCTGTCGGTACCACCACCATTATTGGCACCACCGAGACCATAAATACTGAGGTCTGGGATGTCTTGGAGCACATAGTACTCTGTCGACTTGACATCGGCATTGGCATGAATAAGTCCCACCAATACTAAGGCTGGTGCATTGTTGCTGCTCATAGAACCCGCAACTGGATAAGGCATAGGAGCAGAAGCATTGGAGGTAGTGCCGACGAAATTTCCTAGGCTACTAAACTCCCAGTTTGCCAAGACAAAGGTGGCTGAGTCTGGGCCTGTACCATCTAATCTATGTGCCCAACCATCGGTGTATTCCCAAGGCTCACCAGTACCATCTAGTAGAGTGTCTCCAAAGATTTCGGTTAGGTTGCCGTTTTTGAATATCTCGATACCATCATCTCCGTTGAAGTTGTGGGCGTCGCCATTGGGA
>JBCAWW010001121.1:0-2166 GCA_038534415.1 Bacteroidota bacterium
CAAGCCTACAAATACGACGATCGCTAAACCTTTAAAGGTGCGTCGCTCTTGGAGCAAGCTTTGAATCCGATGTTTCAAAATCCCGCCCCTAAAGTATTGCACCAAGGAAACAAATTGTTGGCTCTTGAGCTTGAGCAAAAGTTCTGCGTAGCGACGAGGATGCGTCATCGCCTCCGAACCTGCCTGGTCCGCAATACATTCACTGATCAGCTCCAATTCATTGCGGAAGTAGTAAAACACAGGGTGAAAAAACCACAGGCACTGTATCAGGCGCAGGATTGCCTTCTCTAAAGTATTGTGCTGGGCCAAGTGCGAAAGCTCATGTCTAAATATAGCGCTCTGTTCAGCGGGACTTAATTCGGCCATCCCTTCCTGCCAAATGATGTATTTATGTCTGAGCTGAAAAGCTCCTGCACCGAGCGTTCGCTTAGGCGTCAGTAAATAAAAATCTACGCCATTTAAGCTGCGCTGTTCTTGCTTGGAGGAGCGTACCAATCGATAAAGGTACTGTAGCTGCAAAAACAAAAACAGCAATACTCCGCCTACAGCTAGCCCAAAAGCCAAATTGATCGAGCTTTTGTTGGCAAAGACAAAACTATAAAAAGCATTTGCCCGATATTGTATCCGGTGTGAGTAATTGGGGCGTTCACAGCGGCAATATTGTTGAAGGTGGGTTTCGTTGATCGTGCCAAAAGCCTGAGGCACAGCCTCCGTAACGGGGCTAATGTTGATGACGGGCTCCGGCAAAGGTCCTACGCTCAAGGGCAAAGCCAAGCTACTCAATAGGGTCAGATAGATAAACCACTTGCGTTCACGCAAACTAGCACGGTCTCGGACGATGGTGACGTAGAGCCCCCAGCCGATCAGTACAAGCAAGGCAGAAGTGAAGATGAAGTGAATCATTCGTTTTCGCTTTCCTCTATCATTGATTTAATGTCCTCTAGTTCCTTGGCCGATAGTTGGTTATCGTCCAAAAGGCTGGAAACCATGCCCGTCAATGAACCAGAAAAAACGTTTTCCATTACGTTCTTGAGCAAACGCTTCTGATATTTGCCTTTAGAAAGCAAGGGGAAGTATCGATGACTACGCCCAAAGGATTCGTGACCGACATACTCCTTCTCTTCTAATATACGGACGATAGTGGAGATCGTGTTGTAGGCGGGTTGCTCTTCGTCAGGCCAATCAGCGATGAGGTCCTTGACAAAGGCTTTTTTGTGGCTCCAAAGTAGATTCATCACTTTGAGCTCCAATGGGGTAAGGAATTCCGATTTCTTTTTTGCCATACATTATAAAACTAAGATTTTAGTTTGATATGAACAAACTGATTTTGCAGCTATTACTAAGCTGTCTTGTCTGTGGTGGAACATTAAATTTTGCCCAGGGCCAAAACAATCCCGAGCATGAATGGTCAATAGTGGGTGAACTAGGTGGTTATAGCCGCTTTTGGGCCCTTGGCTTGGAAGTGCCTATCAAAGACTTTGGGAGTGGACAATTGGATTTACGTATTGGATTTGGCGCTCAGAGCCAACGTTGGTACATCCCTGGTCGTTTTCAGTATAATCTAGGGCGAAAGGCGCACAAATGGCAGTTCAATCTTGGGGGCAGCATCCTGCAAGACCTGAGCAATCCACTCAACTCGGACATTTATGCCTATGTCGGTCTAGGGACAGGCTATCGATATGAGCCACCACAAGGACGTTTTTGGATCCAGGCAGCTTATATACAATTGCTAGAAACCGACCCCACTGCTGCGCAATTAATTGTATTGCCAGGGGTATGGCGCCCTTCATTGGAGCTGTCGTTTGCCTATCGATTATAAGGACTTATGCGAATTATTTTTTTGAGTTTTTTCCTATTTGCTTCTTCCCTGATTTGGGCTCAAGAGGCGGAGCCTAAGAAATGGGAGCTTTCCCTTGATTTGGGCAACTATAACGCCTCCTTGGCGGTGCCTAGCTTCCAAGCCTTCCACCCTGGTGGCAGACTCGGTTTGCACTATCAATGGAATCGCAATCCCCAACACCGCTGGCATCAGTCAGCCTACCTCGGCTACTTTAATCATCCTCTTTTCCAACAAGCGCTCCAACTCTATACCGAGACTTCTTACGAATGGCATGCACCTAATGGGCTTTACGTCAGGCCCTTGACCATTGGCGGTGGCTATCTGAT